>JANNDB010000533.1:0-6475 GCA_031387285.1 Betaproteobacteria bacterium
TGACGCGACTGCAGCGGGAGCTGACCCGTAACTTCTTCCTGGCCGGCACCGAAAAGGTGTTGATCACGTTCAGCGCCGGGGTCGCGCAGGTGGGCCCTGATGAGGACAGCGGCGACGCGATCAAACGTGCAGATCAGGCCATGTACACGGCCAAGCGTGCAGGCAAGAACCGGGTGTACGGCGCCTGAATCACCAGGACAACTGATGACTGTTTTACTGCTTGGCCTGGTTCTTTTTCTCGGCGTGCATTCGGTGCGTATATTTGCCGACGACTGGCGCAGTGCGACCATCCGCCGCATCGGTGCCCAACCGTGGAAGGGGCTTTATTCGCTCGCCTCGATTGCCGGCTTCGTGCTGATCGTCTGGGGATTTGGCATCGCGCGTGCCATGCCCGTGCAGTGGTGGAGTCCGCCGCCAGCGCTGCGCCACCTGGCCATTGTGCTGACCCTGGTCTCGTTTGTACTGCTGGCAGCGGCCTATGTTCCGGGTAACGGCATCAAGGCCCGGGTACACCATCCCATGGTGCTGTCGGTGAAGGTGTGGGCGCTGGCCCATCTGCTGGCCAACGGCAATGCCGCCCATGTGGTCTTGTTTGGCGCCTTCCTGCTCTGGGCGATATTCAATTTCATGGCCGCACGCCGGCGCGACAGGGCCGAGGCGGTGGTATATGCCCCTGGCCGATGGGCCGCCACATTGACCACTTGTGTACTGGGCGTCGTTGCCTGGGCTGCTTTCGCCTACTGGCTGCACGGCTGGCTGATCGGCATCCGCCCCCTGAGTTGAAGCGCACGCAGGCCGCGACCGCATAATCGGTTCCTGTTTGTCCAAGGAACCCCCATGGCGCGTCCTGTTCTCGAAGAATCCCGCATCCACCCAGCTGTACGGGAGAAGGTGGCCAGCCTGAACGGCGACATCGTGCGCGAGGTGCAAGCCGCCATTGCCGCGCACGCGCTGGTGGTGGTCGGCATGGCGCAGAATCCTGCCCCCAGGCGGGCCCGCAAGCTGCTTGACGCCGCGGGCATCGCCTACAAGTATCTTGAATACGGCAGTTACCTGAACACCTGGCGCCGCCGCAATGCGCTCAAGCTGTGGACCGGCTGGCCTACCTTCCCGATGGTCTTTGTCAAAGGCACCCTGATTGGGGGTGCCGATGATCTGGACAGGTTGCTGCAGAGCGGCGAGATGAAGAAGCTGCTGGCCTAAGAGGCTCCGCCTCGGGGCTCACGGGGCCGGCAGCGCGACGGCTCTATCCGTTTTGTGGTTTGGCGCCGTGGCCTGGCCCGTGGCGTCCGCCATGGCCGCCGCGCATGGCGTTGGCGTCATACACCTTTTGCTGCTCCGGATTGAGCGCCGCGTAAAAGGTCTTCACCGCTTCGCTGCGCCGAGCCATTTCGGTGTCACGCTGTGCCTTCATCGCATTCATGCGTTCGATACGCTCGGGAGTGGTGAGCTTCTCCATTTCCTCGTGCATCTTCTTGCGCTGCTCAGGGTCCAGGCGGCGCGCCATGTCGGCTGGCGGCTGCATCGCGGCAACGTATTGGCCCCAGACGCTTTCCTGGGCAGGCGCGAGCTTGAGTTGGGCCTTGAGGTCAGCCTGGCGCTTGGCCATCATCTCCTGCATCTTTGCCGGGTCCATGCGGGCGTGCTGCCCTTGTGGACCATGCTGGGGTGCTGCGGTTTGCGCGGCAACGTACAGACTGGCGCTCGACAGCAGGGCCGCGAGCAAGATGGGTTTGGTGAGCAATCGCATGTGATGTCCCTTTCAGTGAACAACCCCTGGATGCAACACTACGGCTCCAGGTTGAGGGCAAGTGTGCCGCGCACATGTATAGGTGCCGTGACGCGGCGATAACAGTTTGTAAAGTGCAGGCGCCGCCGCTCCTTGTCAGGCGAATGCCTTTTCATGGCGCACCAGTGCAACCAGATCGGTCCCGCTCAGCAGATCCACTTTGACCTCCCGCGCGACACGCTGACAGGCCGCGTTGACGGGCAGGATGGAAACATAAACACAGTGGCTGGCATCCTGGGTCTGGCGCTCCGCGGCGAGGTTGCGCAGGCTGTCTGCGCCGTGGTTTGCCGCCTTCCAGCGCTTGCAGGCGACCAGGGTGGAGCGGCCGTCTTTTGCCAGCAGCAGGTCTGCACCTGCGCTGGGCTGGCGACTGACCTGGTAGCCCTGCCGGGTATACGCCTGCTCCAGGGCCGAAGCGAAATCACGCCAGGCCATCTGCGCCAGCACGCCCTGCACCCGCGCGATCTGGCTGCTGCCGGGTGCGCGCCATTGGCGTAGCGCTGCGATGCTGCCAACGACGAGAAAGGGCAAGGCACCCATTGCGCCAAAGGGTGCAAGCGCGTCGGAGAGCAGGGCGCGCGAGGCCAGGCCAATGAGCAGCGCCACGGTGAAGCTGATCCACCAGGGCGAGCGCAGCAATACGGCGAACAGCGAGTTTGGCGCCATCTTGAACTTCATGTCTGCGTCCTCGGCGGGTGTTGCGCTGTCAGGCCATGGCCGGGTAGTCGGTGTAACCGTGTGCGCCGCCCCCGTAGAACGTGCTGCGGTCGGGCACGTTGAGCGGCGCGCCCGTCTGCAGACGGTGGAGCAGGTCGGGGTTGGCGATGAACGCCTTGCCCAAGGCCACCAGATCAGCGCCCTGGTCCAATACCTGCTCGGCCAGTGCCTTGTCGTAGCCGTTGTTCACCATCCATGCGCCACGTGCTCCCGCATCGCGCCATGCGCTGCGCAGTGCTGCGTAGTCGAAGGCGGTGTCGCCCTGCGTGTGATCGCGTGGCCCGCCGGTGGAGCCTTCAATGATGTGCAGATAGGCCAGGCCGATGGGCGCGAGCTGGCGCACGACATGGGTAAACAGGGCCTGGGGATGGGGGTCGAAAGCGTCGTTGGCAGGGGTTACCGGTGACAGGCGAATGCCGGTGCGCCCGGCACCTGCTTCGGCGGCGACGGCGTGGGCTACTTCCAGCAGCAGGCGCGAGCGGTTTTCGATACTGCCGCCGTACGCATCGTCACGGTGGTTCGAGCCGCTGCGCAGGAACTGGTCGAGCAGGTAACCGTTGGCAGCGTGGATTTCCACGCCATCAAAGCCCGCCCGCATGGCATTGCGCGCGGCGTGCCCGTAGTCGGCCACGATGCCCGGCAACTCTTCGAGCGCGAGGGCGCGCGGCGTGGAGGTTTCGACGAATGTGGGGGCCCCGTTGCGCAGCAGCAGGGTCTTGGACCGGGCTGCAATGGCCGAGGGCGCGACGGGCGCCTGCCCCGCTGGCTGGAGTTCGGTGTGGGAGATGCGGCCAACGTGCCAGAGCTGCATGACGAACTTCCCGCCGGCGGCGTGCACCTTTGCACATACAGGCGCCCAGGCGGCAACCTGCGCATCACTCCAGATGCCCGGGACGTCCATGTAGCCCTGCCCCTGGTGGCTTATCGCGGTGGCTTCGGTGACGATCAACCCGGCGCTGGCGCGCTGCGCGTAGTAGGTGGCCATCAGGGCAGTGGGCATGGCACCCGGGGCGCGGTTGCGGGTGAGTGGCGCCATCACGATGCGATTGGCCAGCTGCAGTGCGCCCGCCTGCGTGGGGTCGAAAAGGGTTTTCATGCAAACGCCGGTTGCATGCCGGACTGGCTCAGCGTGATATGGACGAAGGCGGGATTGGTTACAGGTGCTGGGTAGTGATGCATAGGATCTGCGTGGTGGTTCTGGCGTGAAGCGCCACCCGGTTGCGGGCCGGCAGATGGTAGCGCCTTTGGGTGCTGCAACTGCCCGGTTGGCCCGATGCACAATGCGGCCATGGTGCGCTGGGTAAAACCCGTCCTGCTGGGCTTGTTGCTGTTGCTGCTGCTGGGCCTGGCCTTGCTGGCGCTGCACTTCTGGATCACTACCGACGACTTCAGGAGCCGCCTTCAGCAAAAGGCCAGCGCTGTGTTGGCGGTCCCGGTGAGCTTCGACAAGCTGGTGGTGGACCCCTGGCCTGTGCCGGCTGTGGCGGTGCTCGGTGCGCGAGTTGAAACTACCGCGCAGCTGAGCGCCCAGCGTATTGAATTGCGGCCGGCCTGGTCGGAGTTGTTGTCCGGCCGCCTGGTATTGGCCACGCTGCTGGTGCGCGGCGCCGACCTGCCGCAGGCGGGCATGGACGAGCTGGCCGAAGCGCGGGCGAAGCAGGAGCCGACAGGGGAGCCCCGGTCCCGCGAGGCTTCCGCAGCGGGGCTGAACCTGCCCCACCGGGTCGTGCTGGACAAGGTGCGCTGGCTGCGCTTGGGCGGCATTGCCTTGACCGTGAATGCCGACGCCGTGTTCAGCCGCACCGACGGCTTGCTGGAGAAGTTGACGCTGAATCTGCTCGATGGTGCGTTTGAAGGTAGCAATCTGGCGCTGCAACGCAAGGCCGAAGCCCTCCAGACCTGGGACGCGACGGCAAATGTCGCAGGCGGCACCATCAAGGGCCCGGTGGAGTTTTCCGCACCCTCCGGTTCGGCAGACAAGCTGATCCTCAAGGGCCAGTTGAGCACGCGCGGGGTCGATTTGCGGCAGCTGGGCAGTGGCCGTCTTGGCGGCCTGCTGGATGCAACCAGCACGTTCAATACCAAGTCCGCCACACTGGGGGGCCTGGCAGAGTCACTGCAGACGCAAAGCACGTTCAACGTGCGCAATGCCGTGGTGCAGGGCGTGGACCTGGCGAAGGCCGTGCGCTCGGTGGGACTGAGCCGTGGCGGTCAGACGCAGCTGGATACGCTGGCCGGGCAGGTTGGCACGCGCGGCGCACACATTGCGCTCAACAACCTGGTGGCGAGCTCCGGGGCATTGACGGCCAGTGGGAATGCCACCATCGCCGCGAATCGGGCGCTGGCCGGGCGCGTCGTCGTCAAATTGGGTTCTGGCGTAGTCGGCGAGGTGGCCGGCGTCCCGCTGCTGCTGGGCGGGACCCTCGACAACCCTGAATTGACCCTCACACGCGGCGCGATGCTGGGCGCCGCGGTGGGGACCCTGGTGATGCCTGGCGTGGGTACCGGGGCGGGAGCCAATCTGGGCGACAAGATTGGTGGCAAGCTCAAAGGTCTTTTTGGTAAGTGAGCGCAGGCTCCCGTTTTATGCCCCGTCAGTTCTTGTAACTGGGATCCGTCCGATCTAATTTGCGAAGCAGGGCAGGCCAGACAAGGTCGGCGCCTTGCCCCACGGAAACGGTTTTGGCCGCAGCGGCAGCGCCGTCAATGACTGCCTGTTCAACCTGCGTCAGCGCCTGACCGCCTGCCAGGGCGTCTACCTGGATGCGGCAGGTGTTTTCGAAGGTGTACATCCCCAGAAACGCCTCGGCGATGGTGCGCCCGACGGTCAGCAGGCCATGGTTGCGCAGCATCAGGTACTTCCGCGTGCCCAGATTGGCCTGCAGCCGCGCTTTTTCGGCGTCGCGTATGGCAACACCTTCGTAGGCATGGTAGGCGAGGGACGACAGTACAAAAGTCGCTTGCTGGCTGATCGGCAACACGCCTGCCTGCTGGCTGCTGACCGCTATCCCCGCGCGCGTGTGGGTGTGCAGAACGCAGCCTGCATCCTCGCGTACTTCGTGAATGGCACTATGGATCGTGAAGCCGGCGGGGTTGACCGGGAAAGCAGACTCGCTGAGTTTGTTGCAGGCCTGGTCGATGCGAATAAGGCTGCTTGCAGTGATCTCATCAAACATCAGGCCATAGGGATTGATCAGGAACTGGTGTTCCGGGCCCGGGATACGGGCGCTGATGTGGGTGAACACCAGGTCGCTCATGCCAAACGCCGCGACGAGGCGGTAGGCCGCGGCCAGGTCGACGCGCAGGCGCCATTCTTCTGCACTCACGACTTCTTTAAGGGATGGAATGTGCATGGTGAAACCTCTTGGGATGGGGGTACGGGAAGGGTGTTCATTGTGCCGCCTGGCACAGCCAGGCCGCCAGCGCGACCTGTCCCCCACAGGCCAGTACCGGTAGCTAAAATGGAGTGCAGCGGCCAGTGCTGGTCGCTGTACATTGGCTTTGCGCGTCGCCGCTGAAATACACCGCAGCGGCGAGCCCGGCGCTTACGCCTCTGCCGGCCGTGATCGGCAAGGTTTTCGAGGACTTGCATGGACTACCCCACAGAATTTGACGTGATCGTGGTCGGCGGCGGCCATGCCGGCACTGAGGCGGCGCTGGCCAGTGCACGCATGGGTTGCAAGACCTTGTTGCTGACCCACAACATTGAAACCCTGGGCCAGATGAGCTGCAACCCGTCCATAGGCGGTATCGGCAAAGGCCATCTGGTAAAGGAGATCGACGCGCTGGGCGGTGCCATGGCGGCAGCCACGGACGAGGGCGGCATCCAGTTTCGCATCCTCAACTCGAGCAAGGGCGCGGCCGTGCGCGCCACGCGTGCGCAGGCGGACCGCATTCTGTACAAGGCGGCCATCCGGCGTCGCCTTGAGAACCAGCCGAATCTGTGGTTGTTCCAGCAGGCGGTGGACG
>JANNDB010000571.1:0-6145 GCA_031387285.1 Betaproteobacteria bacterium
GGCAAACCTGAACTGGTGGCGACAGAAGTCATGCCAGGCGGGCATGGCGAACCCCGGATTCGGCGCTGGGCTGCCAGCATCGCGGAGCACTCCGACCACCCCGTGTCGAAGGCCATTGCAGCAGGCCTGGGACCGCACGGCAGTACGCAGCTGGAGAGTTTCGCGGCCCTGCCCGGTCGCGGGATCGAGGCCGTCATCGATGGGGTGAAGCTTATTCTGGGCAATCATCGACTGATCGAGGAGCGTGGCCTGTGCAGCCCACAGATCGAGGCACGATTGGCGGTGCACGAGGCACGGGGCCGCACGCTCACCATGCTGGCATCCGGCAGCCAGGTGCTGGCGATCTTCGCAGTGGCCGACACCATCAAGGAGAGCGCACGGGAGGCACTGACGCAGTTGCACACGCTGGGCGTCGCCTCGGTCATGCTGACAGGCGACAACGCAGCGACCGCCCAGGCCATCGCCAGGCAAGCGGGCATTGACGACGCGCGCGGCAACCTGCTCCCCGAAGACAAGCTCGCGGCCATAGAAGACTTGCAGCGACGCTACGGCGGCGTCGCCATGACGGGCGACGGCATCAATGACGCCCCAGCCCTGGCGCGCGCCGACATCGGCTTTCCATGGGCGGCGCCGGAGCCGACATCGCCATGGAAGCAGCCGACGTGGTCATCATGAACGACGACCTGCGTCGCATCCCGGAGACCATCCGGCTGTCGCGCCGCACCCATGGCATCCTGTTGCAGAACATCGGCATCGCATTGGGCATCAAGGCGCTGTTCCTGGTGTTGGCCGTGTTCGGCAGCGCCACCATGTGGATGGCCGTGTTTGCTGACATGGGTGCAAGCCTGCTGGTGGTCGCAAATGGCTTGCGCCTGCTGCGAGGGGCTACCATCCGGACATGAGACTCGGCATCGTCACCGCGCTGCTCGCCGCCCTGCTGTTCGGCGCTGGCACGCCACTGGCCAAACTGCTGCTGGGGCAACTCAGTCCCTGGCTGCTGGCCGCGCTGCTCTACCTTGGCTCCGGCATCGGCCTGTGGCTGCTGCGCCGGGCCCGCGGAGCGCCAGCGGTGGTGTTGCCGCGGCAGGAACTGCCCTGGCTGGCCGGCGCGGTATTGACGGGGGGCATGCTGGGCCCGGTTCTGTTGATGCTGGGGTTGTCGCGCCTGCCGGCTTCGGGTGCCGCCTTGCTGCTCAACGCCGAAGCCGTGTTCACGGCGCTGATTGCCTGGTTCGTATTCCGGGAGAACGTCGACCGGCGCATCGCCTTCGGCATGGTGGCCATCGTAGCCGGTAGCGTGGTCCTGTCCTGGCCCGAGGCGGGCGCCGCGCAGCCTGGCTGGGACGCATGGTGGCCGGCGCTGGCCGTCGTGGCGGCCTGCCTGGCCTGGGGTGTGGACAACAACCTGACACGCAAAGTCTCGTTGCACGACGCAGCCTGGGTGGCCATGGTCAAGGGGCTGGCGGCGGGCGCCACCAACTTGGCCCTGGCCTACGCGCTGGACGCCCGCTTCGTCTGGCCGCGCTGGGACCTCGCGCTGGCCGCCGGTGCACTCGGATTTGCGAGCTACGGCAGCAGCCTGACACTGTTCGTGATTAGCCTGCGCCACCTTGGCGCGGCGCGTACCGGCGCCTACTTCTCCGTCGCGCCGTTCTTTGGCGCGCTCGTGGCGATTGGCCTGCTTGCCGAGCTGGTCACGGCGCAATGGGCGCTGGCTGGTGCCTTGATGGCGATCGGCGTGTACCTGCACCTGAGCGAGCAACACGCGCACGCGCACCACCACGCCCTGCTGGAGCACAGCCACGCGCACCGCCACGGCCCCGACGATCTGCACCACGGACATGTGCACGCGGACGGAACGGACGCAGCACGCGAACATATCCACTGGCATCGTCATGCGCCCATGACCCACGCGCACGCCCATTTCCCCGACGCACACCACCAGCACCGGCACGGCTAGCTGGACGCAGGCGGCACGCGCGACTAATATGGGGGAACTTCTGCGCCCCAGCGCGCTCCCACTGACATGCCCTTGCGCCGCCGCCACCGCCTGCTGACCGCGCTGATCGTCCTGATCAGCCTGCTGTCCATGCAGGTCGCCCTGGCCAGCTACCAGTGCCGTGGCATGGTCACGCAGGTGGTTGGGTCGGCGCAGACCGCGTCCGCCATGGACTGCGCAGACAGCATGGCAGACGGCGGCGCAGATCAGGCCGGGCTGTGCCATGCGCATTGCCAGACCGAGCACCAGTCGGCCGACTCGTATCAACTTCCCGATTTGCCTGTGCTGCCCGCGCCAACGCTGGCGCACGTCGCAGCACGGCACATCGCAGTGCCGCCCTGCGCTCCGCTGCAGGCGCCGCTGCTCAGGCGCAGCACCGCGCCACCTCTGGCCATACAACACTGTTGCTTTCGCATTTGATCCCGCACGCCGCTTGAAGGCGGCCTGAACACGCTGGTGTTCGGGCCATTCAACCCGTCGTCCGGAGGTCTCATGCATTTTTTTGTTCCCATTCCCTGGGCCGCCGCCCTACTGCTGGCGTCGGCCGCGGCCGCCTTGCCGGCTGCCGAGCCGCTTTCCCTGGCCGAAGCGCGGCGTCTGGCCGAGGCCAGGTCGCTGCAGCTGCCGGCGTACGACGCCGCCAGCCGCGCCGCGCGCGAAATGGCCGTGGCCGTCGGCCAACGGCCCGACCCGGTGCTCCGCTTCGGCATCAACAACCTGCCGATCACCGGACCGGACCGCTTCAGCCTGACGCGCGACTTCATGACCATGCGCTCGGTAGGCGTCATGCAGGAGTTCACGCGCGATGACAAACGCAATGCGCGCAGCGCCCAGTTCGCGCGCGAGGCCGAAGTCGCGCAGGCGAAGCGCCTGCTGTCCCTGACCGGGCTGC
This sequence comes from Betaproteobacteria bacterium, assembly GCA_031387285.1. Taxonomy (GTDB): domain Bacteria; phylum Pseudomonadota; class Gammaproteobacteria; order Burkholderiales; family Burkholderiaceae_C; genus CAISIP01. Next base: position 2,892 of record JANNDB010000571.1, read on the forward strand.
AGCGTGACACGGCGCTCGCATGGCTGGAGCGTCTCTTCGCCGAGCGCCTGCGCGCGCTGCTGCTGGCGCTGCGCGACGAAGCCCGTCTGCAGAGTGAGGCGGCGGACGCCGTTTACCGCGGGGGCAAGGGCACGCAGGCCGATCTGTTCGCAGCGCGGACCGCGCTGGCGCAGATCGAGGACCGCATAGCGCAGGTGGAACTCCAGGTGGAATCGGCCACCACGCTGCTGGTGCGCTGGGCCGGCGCCGACGGCCAGCGGCCACTGGGCGACGCACCGGCGCTGGACAGCGTGCGGCTGCGCCGCGACGATCTCGAAGCCCAACTCGCACACCATCCGCAGATTGCGCTGCTGCTGCGCAAGGAAGCGGTGGCGCGCGCCGACGTGGAAGCGGCACGGGCTGCGCAGCAGTCCGACCCGAGCATCGAGCTCATGTTCAGCCAGCGCGGCCCGGCGTTCTCGAACATGGTCTCGGTGACGGTTTCCGTGCCCTGGCAATGGGACCGTGCGAACCGCCAGGACCGCGAACTCGGCGCCCGGCTGGCCATCGTCGAACAGGTCGCGGCCGAGCGCGATGAGGCGACTCGCGCGCACGCCGCTGAGGCGCTGGCCATGCTGCAGGAATGGCGCAGCCTGCGCGTACGCTTGCAACGCAATGCGGCGACGCTATCGCCACTGGCGCAGGAGCGCACCCGCGCCGCGCTGGCCGCCTACCGCGGCGGCAACGGCACGCTGGCTGCCGTGCTGGAGGCGCGGCGCGGCGAGATCGACACACGCGTCGAGCAACTCCTGCTGGAACGCGACGCCGCACGCCTGTGGGCGCAGCTGGACTACCTGGTCGCGCCCGATCACGCATCGGACGCCGCAGCCCCCGTCACCCGCTGAAAGCACACCATGAAAACACGATTCATCTTGATGACTGCCGCAAGCATGGCGCTGCTGGTGGCCGGCGCCTACGGCCTGTACGTTCTGGGCATGCAGCAGGGCATGCGCATGGGCGCGCCCAGGTCCGGCGATTCCGCGCCCGCCGCAACGGCGGCCGTTGGTTTGCCCCAGACCATTGACGAAGGCCAGGAAGCTACACGCCGACACATCACGGCCGGCATCAAGGCCGGCGACGTCGATCCTGCCGCGGGCCGCAAGATCCTCTACTACCACGACCCCATGGTGCCCGGCAACAAGTTCGACAAACCGGCCAGATCGCCGTTCATGGACATGATGCTGGTGCCGGTGTATGCCGACAGCGATAGCGGCGACGGCAGCAAAGTCACGGTCAGCCCGCGCGTCCAGCAGAACCTCGGGGTGCGCACGGCCGAGGTCACGCAGGGAACGCTGTCCGCGCAAGTGTCCGCCGTAGGCAGCATCGCCTTCAACGAACGCGACCAGGCCGTCGTGCAGGCACGCGCGACCGGGTATGTGGAGCGATTGCAGGTGCGCGCCACGCTGGACCGCGTGACCAAGGGACAGACGCTGGCCGAGCTCTATGTGCCAGACTGGATCGCTGCGCAAGAGGAGTTCCTGTCCGTGCGCCGCATGCAGGGCACGGAGCTCGCGCCGCTCGTCGACGGCGCCCGCCAGCGCATGCGCCAGGTCGGCATGGGCGAGGCACAGATCGCACTCGTGGACGGCAGCGGCCGCACGCAGCCGAGCACAACCGTGGTGGCGCCGATCAGCGGCGTCGTCACTGAGCTGATGACACGCGAGGGCATGACGGTCATGTCCGGTGCCACTCTGTTCCGCATTAACGGTCTCGGCACCGTGTGGGCCAACGCCGAGGTGCCGGAGAGCCAGTCCGCGTTGTTGCGACCGGGCGCAAGGGTCCAGGTGACCAGCCCGGCGGTTCCAGGCGCGAAGATTGCCGGCAGGGTCCAGGCCATCCTGCCCGAGGTAAACGCGAGCACCCGCACGCTGAAGGTCCGCATTGAACTGCCGAATCCGACGGGCGCACTGGTGCCCGGCATGTTCGTGCAGATGCAGTTCATGGATATGCGTGCCGAGAAGGCGCTTCTGATTCCGACTGAGGCAGTCATCCAGACCGGCAAGCGCACGGTCGTGATGCTTGCCGAGGACAACGGCCGCTTTCGTCCGGTCGATGTCGAGATCGGCATCGAAACCGACGGCCAGACGGAAGTCAAGCACGGGCTGCGGGCGGGGCAGCGTGTGGTGGTGTCGTCGCAGTTCTTGATCGACTCCGAGGCCAGCCTGAAGGGTGTGGAATCGCGCCTGAACGTCGAGCCCGCGCCTAGCAGCGCGAACACCGCGCCGCGTCATCGAAGCGAGGCCAGGGTCGAAAGCATCGGCCGCGATGCCATCACGCTTTCGCATGAACCCATCGCATCGCTCAAGTGGGGCGCGATGACGATGGACTTCAAGCTGCCACCGCGTGGGCTGCCGCGTGGCCTGAGTGTCGGAGACAAGGTCGGCTTCGAGTTCTTCATGGACGCGCAGGGCTTGCCGCAGCTGACTGCCGTGGCGGTGCTGGCACCCGAACCCAAGGCCGCTTCCGCCGCTGCCTCCAAGCCGGGGAGTAAGCCGTGATCGCCGCGCTGATCCGCTGGTCGATCATCAACCGCTTCCTGGTCCTGCTGGCCACCGTGATGCTCAGCGCCTGGGGCGTGTACTCGGTGCTTCGCACACCCCTTGATGCGCTGCCCGACCTTTCGGATGTGCAGGTGATCATCCGCACCACCTATCCCGGCCAGGCGCCGCGCATCGTCGAGAACCAGATCACCTACCCGCTGACGACAACAATGCTGTCCGTGCCGGGTGCAAAGACGGTGCGCGGTTACTCGTTCTTTGGCGACAGCTTCGTCTACGTGCTGTTCGAGGACGGCACCGACCTGTACTGGGCACGCTCGCGGGTGCTGGAATATCTGAACCAGGTGCAGTCGCGCTTGCCGCCGGGTGCGACGGCAGCGCTCGGCCCGGATGCCACTGGCGTCGGCTGGATTTACCAGTACTCGCTGATCGATCGCAGCGGACAGATGGACGCCGGTCAGCTGCGCGCGCTGCAGGACTGGTTCCTGAAGTACGAATTGAAGACGGTGCCGAATGTCGCCGAGGTCGCCTCGGTCGGCGGCATGGTGCGCCAGTACCAGATCCTGCTCGACCCGGGCAAGCTGGCGGCCTACGGCATCGCGCACACCAAGGTCGTCGATGCGATCCGCAAGTCGAATCAGGAGGCGGGAGGCTCGGTGCTCGAACTCGGCGAAGCGGAATACGTGGTGCGCGCCTCCGGCTACCTGCAATCGCTCG
>JANNDB010000618.1:0-1902 GCA_031387285.1 Betaproteobacteria bacterium
GGTGGCTGCGCCGCACCATTTCCATGAATGGCACGACGCGCTGGCGCAAGCTGACGCGTTCGCCCTGTGCCGCAGCGCCGTCGCCTTCGGCGCCGGGTTGGGCCGCGCCGGCTTCATCACGCAAGGCCGCTTCCAGCGCAGCTATCGCTGCCGGCATGTGCTCCGGCAGCAAAATGCCCTGCGCGTGGGCCTCCTTGCCGATGATCTCGAGCATGCGCTCGCCGCTGGGCTGCAGCATGATCAGGTTGGCGGCGGCTTTGGATTTGAAGGTGTAGAGCATGGCGCTGCGGTCTCCATGGGGTACATGTAGCCGCGGTTGAAGGGGTAGGCCGATTGTGCTCCCGCGAGCCGGCCGGTATCGATGTTGCCGTCGCTTCGCGCAGCCAGCATCTGGTGCAGCGCCATCCAGCCACGCTCGAAACCCATGGCGCTGCCGGCGAGGTAGAGCCGGTAGGCGCGCAGGATCTGTTCAGCGCGTTGCGGGTTGCCCAGGTCGAGCAGCGTCTGGCGCGCCTCGTCCAGGCGGGCCTCCAGCGCATCCGACCACGCCCACAGGGTGCGCGCGTAGTGCGGACGCAGGTTCTCCGTGTCCAGCATCTCCAGCCCGGAGCGCGCGGTCTCGCGCAGCAGATGGCTTACATGCAGCAATTCGCCGCCCGGGAATATGTACTTCTCCACAAAGTCGCCGATGCCCCACCCCATTTGCGCCGAGTCGGTGCGGCCGGCGGTGATGCCATGGTTGAGCACCAGGCCACCTGGTTTGAGCATGCGGTAGATGGTGTCGAAATAGGTCGCGAGCCTGGCCCGCCCGACATGCTCGAACATGCCGACGGACGCGATCTTGTCGAAGCGCAGGTCTGAGGGCATGTGGCGGTAGTCGCGCAACTCCACGCGAACCCGGCCGGCCAGACCCTTTTGTGCGATCAGCGCGCTGACGTGCGCCTGTTGGTTGCGTGACAGCGTGATGCCGGTGGCGTCCACGCCATAGTGCTCGGCCGCCCACAGCAGCAGGCCGCCCCAGCCGGAACCGATGTCCAGAAAGCGTTCGCCCGGGCGCAGCATCAGCTTGCGGCAGATGTGGTCCAGCTTGGCCTGCTGGGCCTGCGCCAGCGTCATGTCGGGCTGCGCGAAGTAGGCGCAGGAGTAGATGCGCTGCGGGTCCAGCCAGAGTGCGTAGAAATCGTCGCTGATGTCGTAGTGGAACTGGACCTGCCGCGCGTCACGCTGCGGTGAATGCGCGGCGGCGGAACGCGCACGGTTCCACAGATTGCGCCACCAGCGCGTATCGGTATCGACCGGGTTGCCTGGCAGCAGCGCCGCCGCCACCGCCATCACCTGGCGCATGGCGCCTTCGATGCGCACGCTGCCGTGCACGAAACCTTCGGCGATCGGGCCGATATTGCCGGCCACCAGCAGCGCCAGGCCGCGCCAGCGTGCGAAATCCAGCACGACCGCCGGGTTCGGCCCGCCGACGGTGCGCCGGTCTGGCAGTCGCACCGCGACCGGGACTGGCAGTTGCGCCAGTCGAACCTGGGCCGAGCGAATCAGCTGTTCCATAGGGACATTCTTGCGACTGCCGCGGGCGCCGTCAATCGGCGTTGTCTTACACGCAGCGGGAACGCCGATTGACACAATTTAGTTTAGGCGTAAACTATTTATCGATGAATATCCTGTGTATTGGCGGCGGGCCGGCCGGCCTGTATTTCGGGCTGTTGATGAAACTGCAGGACCCGGCGCACCGGGTCGTGGTGGTGGAGCGCAACAAGCCGTTCGACACCTTCGGCTGGGGCGTGGTCCTGTCGGATCAAACGCTGGAGAACCTGCGCGCCGCCGATCCCCTGACGGGAAAACTGATAGGCGACGCCCTCAACCACTGGGACGACATCGAGGTCTTCTTCAAGG
>JANNDB010000663.1:0-2118 GCA_031387285.1 Betaproteobacteria bacterium
GTACGGATGAACTTCCTGTCGGCCAGCGCGGCCAGCAAGTACTTGGCGAATCACCCGGGCATACGGCTCGTCAAGGACAACGGGGACGGATCAGCGCTTTTTGAACTGGCCCCCTGAGCCCGCGACCGGCCGTGCAGCGGCCTTGCGCGCCGTTTTAGCCGCTGGTATACTCGAAGGCTTTTCGGAATTTCCGAGCGTAGTACGTTTTGTCCAGCTTTGCTTTGTTGCGGCCGGACGTTTTTTTGCAGACGCCAGGGGCGTTTGGTCAACAGGAGGCTTCAGTGCCAACCATCAACCAGTTAGTGCGTCACGGGCGCGAAGTCGAAACGATCAAGTCGAAAAGCCCGGCCATGCAGAATTCGCCGCAACGGCGTGGTGTCTGCACGCGGGTCTACACGACTACTCCGAAAAAGCCAAACTCGGCCCTGCGCAAGGTTGCCAAGGTGCGCCTGACGAACGGCTTTGAGGTGATTTCCTATATCGGTGGCGAAGGCCACAACCTGCAGGAGCACTCGGTGGTTCTGGTTCGCGGCGGTCGCGTCAAGGACTTGCCTGGTGTGCGCTACCACATCGTGCGTGGCTCGTTGGACTTGCAAGGCGTGAAGGATCGCAAGCAGTCCCGCTCGAAGTACGGCGCAAAGCGCCCCAAAAAGGCTTGATTTTCAGTGCCGGCCTTGCAAAGGGTCGGTACCGTTGCGCTGCGCCAACGTATCGCGCAGCAAGAACGTTCGCGGCTGCCTTTGGCGGTGGCTGTGGGCGAAATGGCCCGAAATCCGGAATCGTCTGGATGGGTCAAGTAAGTGGTGGCCGTATGGCTGCCGGGCGTCGCCGATTGGTTGCGCCAGCTGAAGCAAAAGAGGTGAAAAATGCCACGTCGTCGCGAAGTTCCCAAACGTGAAATCCTGCCTGATCCCAAATTTGGCAACGTCGAGTTGTCCAAATTCATGAACGTGATCATGGAAGGCGGCAAGAAGGCGGTCGCCGAGCGCATCATTTACGGGGCGCTCGAGCAAATCGAGAAGAAAAACCCCGGCAAGGATCCGGTCGAGGCTTTCACGATGGCCATCAACAACGTCAAGCCTATGGTCGAGGTCAAATCGCGCCGGGTTGGCGGTGCCAACTACCAGGTTCCGGTTGAGGTGCGGCCCGTGCGTCGCCTGGCGCTGTCGATGCGCTGGATCAAAGAGGCCGCGCGCAAGCGTGGCGAAAAGTCGATGGCGTTGCGGCTTGCCAACGAGTTGATGGAAGCCACCGAGGGTCGTGGCGGCGCGATGAAGAAGCGTGACGAGGTGCACCGCATGGCAGAAGCCAACAAGGCGTTCTCGCACTTCCGTTTCTGAGCCGGATTGCGCCGGTGGGCCGCAACTGGGCCCGCTGTGCGGGTTGGCACCGACCGGATTCGGCCCTGTCGCCCGTCGTGCCGGCGCAGGCTTGCATCGTGTGCCAACAGCCCCGATAGTTTTCGTCAGCGGAACCCCTTTCATGGCCGCTGCGGTATTTTGAATTTTCGAGCAACCAAGGATTGATCATGGCTCGCGCTACCCCCATCGAACGTTATCGCAACATCGGTATTTCGGCACATATTGACGCCGGCAAGACCACGACGACGGAGCGAATTCTCTTCTACACCGGCGTCAACCACAAGATTGGCGAAGTGCACGACGGCGCGGCGACCATGGACTGGATGGAGCAGGAGCAGGAGCGCGGCATAACGATCACTTCGGCTGCCACGACCTGCTTCTGGAAGGGCATGGACACCTCGTTGCTGGAGCACCGCATCAACATCATCGACACGCCCGGTCACGTCGACTTCACCATCGAGGTGGAGCGCTCCATGCGCGTGCTGGACGGCGCCTGCATGGTGTATTGCGCTGTGGGTGGCGTGCAGCCGCAATCAGAAACGGTCTGGCGGCAGGCAAACAAGTACAAGGTTCCGCGCCTGGCGTTCGTGAACAAAATGGACCGTACCGGTGCAAACTTCTTCAAGGTCTATGACCAGATGAAGCTGCGCCTGAAGGCGAGCCCGGTTCCCATCGTCATTCCGATTGGTGCCGAGGAAAACTTCACCGGCGTGGTGGACCTGATCAAGATGAAAGCCATCATCTGGGATGAGGCGAC
>JANNDB010000718.1:0-1848 GCA_031387285.1 Betaproteobacteria bacterium
CAGAAGAGCTCCGATGGGCCCTGGGACGAGCCACCTATGTTCCCAGGAATCACCAATGCCTACTATCAGGCATTGGAGATTGGCAAGGAAGCTTTCATGAAGCCATTTCAATAAAACAATGCTGTGGAATTCCCGGTGAAATGCAGCGCCGCTTTATTGTCAACATTGCTAGTGGCCGCATCCGCCGGGAACACGGTTGTCGCTGCGGATATCAAGTTCAGGACCGAGGCATTGCCGCTTGCGAAGGTCGGATTCGAGTTGACGCTACCAAAATCTGAACTTGTAAGATTTCACGGGTTGGCATCCTATGACTCAGCAGGAGCGTCCAGCGGTCCTATGCTTTACCCCGCGTTCGGCATTGCAGGCTTATTGGCCGCAGTAGCGACCCACGGAGCGCTTGTCGAAGCGGCAAAAAGCGCGGAGAAGAACAAACTGCGGGAAGCCGCCGATAAAGTACTGGACCCTTATCGGGATGTGCTAAAGAATTTCTCCAACCAGGAACTGATGACACGCGGCATGCGTGGGTTGGGTGGCGGCAACGAGAAAATGGCGCCGGAAATCGCAACGGCTGGTACAGGATGGACCGTTAACAGTTCTCCCATTTTTTGGCTTTCCCAGGACCAGTCCGCGCTGATATTGGAAAACACCATTGAAATCTTCTCAACTAGTGCCCCAGGACAGATTCAGTACGTTAATACCGTCAAGGTCGTCTCAAGTGCGCGGTTGGAAACTGATCTCGTACAGGTGTGGACAGCGGAAGACGGCAAGAAATTGAAACAGGAAAGCGTCGACATGTTTGCGCACTCCCTCAAGATCGTATTGGAGGAGGTTGGCAAACCGCCAGGCGCAAGTAACGAAGCCCAAAAGACTTTCCGTTACTCCGAAGGCAAGAGCCAGAAAATCGAACGCGCGCAATGGGTGGCTGATTTGTGTGAGCGCGCGGTAGTGCGGACACTGCGCGGCTGGCTGCTATCGATACCGCAGCGCGCTGCTCCCGCTGAGCAAGCGGCTGTTCAATGCAACGCCTTGGGCCAGTCAGCGCCGTAGGCACAATCCATCGATCGCTTACACGGGTGTCGACAGCTGCCCCTTGTCCAACCGCAACTGCCGCCCGCAACGCGCAGCCAGCCGCTCGTCGTGTGTCACCACCACAAACGCCGTGCCCTGCTCGCGCGCCAGCTGCAGCATCAGCTCGAATACGCCGTCGGCGCTGCTGCGGTCCAGGTTGCCGGTGGGTTCATCGGCCAGTACACAGGCAGGCCGCGTGACCAGCGCGCGCGCAATGGCCACGCGCTGGCGTTCGCCGCCCGAGAGCTCCGAGGGACGATGCCGCACCCTTTCCGCGAGCCCGACGCTGGCCCGCGTCTCCAGCGCGGCGGCGCGCGCTTGCGGCCGCGGCATGCGGCGTATCCACAAGGGCATGGCGACGTTGTCGAGTGCGTTGAACTCCGGCAGCAGGTGGTGGAACTGGTAGACAAATCCCAGATGGCGATTGCGCAGCAGACCTTGCGTGGCTGCGTCCATGCGCGCCAGTTCGTGGCCCATCAGGCGCACCAGTCCGCTGGTCGGCGCATCGAGCGCCCCAAGCAGATGCAGCAGTGTGCTCTTACCCGACCCGGATGCGCCCACGATGGCCAGCGTCTCGCCACGGTGAACCTGCAGGTCGATGCCCTGCAGCACGGTCACGTCGAGGCGACCTTCGGTGAAGCGTTTGGTCAGGCCCGTCGCCTCCACGACCACGTCATTCATACCGCAGTGCCTCCGCCGGGTTGACCTTGCTGGCGCGCCAGCTCGGATACAGGGTGGCGAGGAAGGACAACACCAGCGAGATCAGCGCAATCGGCAGGA
>JANNDB010000724.1:0-20066 GCA_031387285.1 Betaproteobacteria bacterium
TTCGCCAAGATGGACATGGACGATTTTCGCCTGGTACTCGATGTACACCTGATGGGCGCCGTGTACTGCACCAAGGCCGTATGGCCGATCATGCAGGCGCAGCAATACGGTCGCGTGGTCATGACGACTTCGTCCTCCGGCCTGTACGGCAACTTTGGCCAGTCCAACTACGGCGCGGCGAAAATGGCCCTGGTAGGCCTGATGCAGACCTTGGCGATAGAAGGCGCGAAGAGCGGGATTCACGTCAACTGCCTGGCACCCACGGCGGCGACCCGCATGACCGAGGGCCTGATGCCAGCGGAGGTAATCGAGGCGCTCAAGCCAGAGGCTGTGGTACCTGCAATGCTGGTGCTGACCAGCCCGGAGGCGCCAACCCGCACCATTTTGTGCGCCGGGGCGGGCACCTTTGAGGCAGCCCATATTTCGCTCACGAGCGGCGAATGGATCGGTATGGATGACCAGGCTGCGGAGCGCCTGGCAGCCCGGCTGCATGCAGTGCGTGACCGCGCGGGGGAAATAATTCCGCAAAGCGGGGCGGCCCAGGGTGCCAACGAGGTCGCCAAGGCTATGGCGGCGCGCCGTACCGGCTGAGGCCGGCGCCAGGCCTCGCCGCCGCCGCGGTGGGTGGGCGCCCGTATAATCGGGAGGTCGCGAACGCAGTCTTCCCATCGGTTGGCTGTAGTCGCCCCGGGGCAGCGCCCCCAGGGTGCTGCGCGGTTTCCCGTTGGGTCCGTTGGGCTGGCGATCAGGCAGGCCCCGGTCGCAAGCAATGGTTCCCGGGAATCCGCTGTTCTCCCGCCGCAGTGAACCCCACCGGAGAGATGGCCATGGCCAAAGAAGAGTTGATTGAAATGAGTGGGCTGATTACAGAGGTGCTGCCTGACTCGCGCTTTCGCGTGACCCTGGACAACGGGCACCAGCTTGTGGCCTATACCGGTGGAAAGATGCGCAAGCACCACATTCGCATCATCGCCGGCGACAAGGTTTCCATCGAGCTCTCGCCCTACGACTTGAGCAAGGGCCGCATCACCTTCCGCCATATTGCCGGCCGCGGCCCGGGTCCCCAGCAACGCAACTGATGCGCTTGCGACCCTTTCGGCCAACGCGCGTTCCCGCTCAGTAGAGCACCACAGCGCGGATCGACTCCCCGCGCTTCATAAGGTCGAACCCGTTGTTGATGTCGTCCAGCGGCATCGTGTGGGTGATCAGATCGTCGATATTGATTCGACCCTCCATGTACCTGTCCACGATCCGGGGCACGTCGGTTCGGCCGCGGGCGCCGCCGAATGCCGAGCCCTCCCATTTGCGGCCGGTCACCAGTTGAAACGGCCGGGTGCTGATTTCCGCCCCGGCTTCCGCCACGCCGATGATGATGCTGCGGCCCCAGCCCTTGTGGGTGCATTCCAGTGCCTGGCGCATGACCTTGGTATTCCCGATGCACTCGAAGCTGTAATCTGCGCCGCCATCGGTGAGCTGGACAATGCGGTCCACGAGGTTCCCGCCGGCGGCTTCGAGTTGTGCGGGGTTGATGAAGTCGGTCATGCCGAATTTGCGCGCCATGGCCTCGCGCGCGGGGTTCAGATCCACACCAATGATCTTGCCCGCGCCCACCATGCGCGCCCCCTGGATCACGTTCAGGCCGATACCACCGAGCCCGAACACGACCACGTTGGCGCCGGCTTCCACCTTGGCGGTGAACAACACGGCGCCGATGCCGGTGGTGACGCCGCAGCCGATGTAGCAGACCTTGTCAAAAGGTGCGTCCTCGCGGATGCGCGCCAGGGCGATCTCCGGCACTACCGTGTAGTTGCTGAATGTCGATGTGCCCATGTAGTGCAGGATGGGCTTGCCATCCAGGCTGAAGCGGCTGCTGGCGTCGGGCATCAGGCCGCGCCCCTGGGTTCCCCGGATCAATTGGCACAGATTGGTTTTGCGCGAGAGGCAGAACTTGCACTGGCGGCATTCCGGCGTGTACAGCGGTATCACATGGTCGCCCTTCTGGAGGGTTGTCACGCCTGGTCCGGTGTCCACCACGATGCCTGCGCCTTCATGCCCCAGGATGGCCGGGAAGATGCCTTCCGGGTCCGCGCCGGAGAGCGTGTAGTAGTCGGTATGGCATATGCCGGTCGCCTTGATTTCGACCAGCACTTCACCGGCGCGGGGACCTTGCAGGTCGACGGTTTCAATGCTGAGGGGGGCGCCGGATTTCCAGGCGACAGCTGCGCGTGTTTTCATGGCAAAGTGGTTGATTGAGTGGGAGTCACCAACTATAACGACTGGCCGTTGTCGGCAGGGTCCGGGTCATCCGGGACGCCCTGGATATACTCGGACGACTGGCCAGACGGAGTGTATTTTCGTGGAGCTTTCAGCGAGACAGGAGGGGGTAATCCGGATCCTCACCGTGCGTGGGCGGCTTGACCACGCGCACGCCAGGGCGTTCGAGGATGCGCTGCGTGAGCATCTGGGGCAGTGCACTGTGCAGGGCTGTCCGCTGGTACTGGATTTTGCCGATGTGGTGTACATCAGCAGTGTGGGATTGCGCGTCCTGCTGCTGGCGGCCAAGCAGGTCAAGTCGCAAAACGGCCGGATCGCCATAGCCGCCCTCACTCCCGTCGTTACCGAAGTCTTCCAGGTGAGCCATTTCAACCTGGTGCTTGCGGTATTTGCGACGGTAGCGGACGCGGTCGCTTCCATGTGAATGGAATAAGACCATGAAGCTGCGCTTCTGGGGTACTCGCGGATCGATTCCCGTATCCCTGACCGCGCCGTTGATTCGCGCCAAGATTCTCACGGCACTTGCAGGTTCCGCCGGTATGGAACTGGCCACAGCCGCGCAGCGCGAGGCGTACGTGGATTCGCTGGGCTTTGACGTGGCCGGTACCTATGGCGGCCACTCGAGCTGCGTCCAGATCGACACCGGCGGCCCGGACCATTTCATTCTCGATCTGGGCACCGGCGTGCGGGCGCTCGGGCAGCACATGATCGAGCGCTTTGGCGCCGGAGCGCCGCAAACCTACCATGTGTTCCTGTCCCATTTGCACTGGGATCACATCATGGGCTTGCCGTTTTTCACACCGGTCTACATTCCCGGAAACCGGGTCGTGGTGCACAGTGGCCACCCGCATGCGGAATTCGCCCTGCGTCGCCAGCAGGCGGAGCCGTCCTTCCCGGTGCGGTTTGAGCATTTCAGCGCGCACTTCGAGTTTCACACCGTCATGCCTGGTCAGCCTTTCGACGTCGCCGGTGTCACGGTGACAGCGCACAAACAGCGCCACTCAGGCGACTCCTACGGCTGGCGTTTCGAGCATGGCGGGAAACGCGTCGTCTACAGCACCGATTCCGAGCACCGGCTGGAAGACGAGCAAGAACGCTTGCGGTTTGTCGCCTTCTTCCAGGGTGCCGACGCGGTGGTATTTGACGCCATGTATTCGCTTGCCGATGCGATCTTGGTCAAGGCGGATTGGGGGCACTCCAGCAACATCACCGGCGTGGAGTTATGCCAGGCGGCCCTGGTACGTCGGCTGGTGATGTTTCACCACGAGCCGACCCACGACGACAGCCAGATTCAGCGTGTTCTGGAGGAAACGCGCCGCTTTGAGCAGATCACCCGCGACGGCCACGCGCTGGAGGTGTTGTCGGCCTGGGACGGACTCGAGTTGGATTTGTGAGCCGCCAGGCTGCTGCCAGAGAGCGCGCCGGCGCGCCCCGGCAGGCGGAGTCCGGCTGATGGGCCGCTGGTTCACGGTATTTGGCAGGGCTTTCCTGTACCAGCGCGGTCGGGTCGCGGCAGGGGCTTTGCTGTTGCTGTTTGCCGCCCTGGCCGGGCTGGGGGAGTCTTCCGGGCGGGCAGGCGCAGGCGCAGCGGCCGATTGGGTCAGGATGGTTGGCCTGCCGGGCGCAACGCTGCGTCAAGCCTTGTTCGATGGCTACCAGCGCATCTTTCCGCGTGTGCGTCAGGCCCAGACGGTTGCCGTCGTTGTCATCGACGAAAAAAGCCTGAAGTCCGTGGGCCAATGGCCGTGGCCCCGCAATCGGCTGGCCGATCTGATTGATGCGGTCGCAGCGTTCAAGCCGCTGGCCATCGGCCTTGACATCTACATGCCGGAAGCCGATCAGACCTCGCCGGAGCGCGTCGCCGACAACCTGGGCGCCTCGCCCGCAGGGCTTTCAGCCGCCTTGCGGCAATTGCCGGCCCACGACGCGCGCCTGGCGCAGGCGCTGGCCCAATCGCCTACGGTATTGGGGGCGGCCGGATTCACCTTTCAAACCTTGAGCACCAGTGCAGGCATGCGCACCCGACCCGTGCTGGCGCAGGGTGCCGACCCACTGCCGTACGTGCGCAGCTTTCCCTTCGTGCTGGCGAGCCTGCCGCAGTTGCAGGCGGCAGCGCGTGGCCAGGCGCTGGTATCGATAGAGGAAGTGGCCGTGGTCCGGCGTATTCCATTGGTAGCTGCTCTGGGCGAGGTGGTAGTTCCTTCACTGGGCATGGAGATGCTGCGGGTGGCCTCCGACAGCAGCGCGGTGGAGATGCAGGTCGACAGTCACGGGGTGCGCAGCGTTTCCGTCGCGGATCTGGCGATACCAACCCAGGCCGCTGGCGAAGTCTGGCTGCACTTCGCCCCGCAAGCCCAGGGCGCCGGGTTTCGCAACATCTCGGCTGTCGATCTTTTTTCCGGGCGCGTATCGGCCGATGCTGTGGCCGACAAGCTGGTCCTGATCGGACTCACCGGCCTGGGCCTGAACGACCGGCGTGTGACTCCGTTGGGGGAGAGCGTGCCTGGCATCGAGATTCAAGCCCAGTTGATCGAGAGCCTGCTCGACAAGCGCTTTTTGCTGCGTCCGTGGTGGATGAAATGGGTCGAACTCGGCCTGTTGCTGGCAGTGGGGTCTGTCATGGTGTGGCGCGGGCCGGATGCCCTGCGCCGGCTGCCTGGGCGCGAGCCTGCGCACGCGCCGCGCGTCGGCTGGTGGGTGATCGGGATCTGCCTGTTCATGCTGCTGCTCGGCCTGGCGCTGTTTCACTGGACTGGGTGGCTCTTTGACGGGGCCGGCATGTCGATTGGCTTTGCCGGGCTGCTTGCCAGCCTGGTGTCCAGCACTACGCTGGAGGTCGAGCACGAAAACCGGCGCCTCGCGCTGGAGCAGCAAAGTCTGCGCGAACAGGCCGCGCGGCTGGCCGGCGAAATGGAGGCGGCGCGTCGCATTCAGATGGGCTCCCTTCCCAATGCCCAGACGGCATTTCCACTTGAGCGGCGCTTTGTGATCGACGCGCTGATAGAGCCTGCGCGCGAGGTCGGCGGCGACCTGTTTGACTTTTTCATGATCGATGACCACCGCCTGTGCTTCCTGATTGGCGATGTGTCCGGCAAGGGGGTGCCGGCGAGCCTCTTCATGGCGGTGACCAAGGCCTTGTCGCGCAGCTTCGCAACCCGTCTGCCCGGAGGGCCGGCGGAAATCGTTTCGGCTGCCAACCTGGACTTGTCGCGCGAAAACGTGGAAACCCTGTTCGTCACCATGCTGCTGGGCGTACTCGACGTGGACACCGGCACGCTGGCACTGGTCAACGCCGGCCATGAAGGGCCGTGGTGCCTGGCGCAGGACGGCGCCCTGCGCCAGATCGTGCCGCAAGCCTCCGAGGGGGGGCCACCCTTGTGCGTGGTGGACGATTTCACGTACCCGGTACAGACCACACAACTGTGTGCGGGCGATCGCCTGTGCATGGTGACAGATGGCATCACCGAAGCGATGGACAGTGAAAATCAATTGTTCGGCTCGGCGCGCCTGCGCGCGGCGCTCGCCGGGCTGCCGGCTGCCCCCACTGCGCGCGAAATCACTGCGCAGGTGCGCGGCCAGGTTGGGCAGTTCGTGGCGGGGGCCGAGCCGTCGGATGACCTTGCAATCCTGGTGCTGCACTGGATCGGTCCGGTCCAAGGCTGACCCCCGCGCGCCGGCCGCTCTTCAAGGCGCCGGGCACTGCGCGCAGGGTGATGCAGGTATTCAGCGCAGATTGATCTCGACGCGCCGATTTCGTGCCTCTGGCACTTCATCGGCGGTGGGCACGGCGAGTTCCCGCTCGCCACGCCCCGCAACCTCGATCGATGCCGCCTGGATACCGGCTTGCAGTATGAACCTGCGGACAGTCTCGGCGCGCTGAAGCGATAAAACGTCGTTGGACTCCATCGTGCCGACGCTATCGGTATGGCCGATGACCATGATCTCTGCGGCCGGGAAGGCCGCCAGCGCGGCTCGCAACTGCTCCAGCACGGGCAGGTCGGCGGGCGCGACGTCCACGGCCGAACCAAACTCGAAACCCACGGTGAATGACCTTGGCACCGCGGGGCGCGCCGTGAGCGTGCTGCCGTACTGCTGTGTCAATTTGGCCACATCCTCGGCGCTGCTGCGGATGCCACCACGCTGGTCTACGCTCGCGCTGCCATAGGCCGTGTTGACTGTCTGCTGGCCTGCCGGCGTCTTGACGATCACCGCGCCCGCCTTGCCGTCGGCATCGGGCAATAGCACCACCTTGCTCAACTGCGGCGGGTTCAGCAGCAGGACAACAAACCCGATAGCGGCAACAGCCAGTATGCCCATGGCAGAGACCTATTGTCCGGCGTCGATGATGAAACTGGTCCCGCGCACGCCCAGGGTCATTCCCGGCGCGGAAAAATTCACGGCCTCCGGCGTGGCCTTGGCGATCTTGCCTGACACCACCGACAAGGTGCCACGCTTGACCGAGGCGTCTATGGTGCCAGCATGGGTCGTGCTGTTAAAGGCAAACTTGTTCAAGTCGACGGTTGAATTGGGACCTGCAGAGAGCAGCGTGTTGTCACGCAGCGTAATGCCGACAGAACCGTCAGCGCCGGTCAGGATGCGGTCACTGGCGAAGATGCGTGTTCCGACCGGGACGCCGAGGCTTTGGCCGCCGCGCTCCACGGTGACACTGCCGCGGCTGATCTTGACGGTACCAGCCTCATCTGCCGCAATGGCCATGTGGCCAAAAAACACCAGGGCACACGCCGCGACACGCAACAGGCTTCGCTTCATTTGATGTTCCTCCGATTGACTGGTCTAATCCATTCCCGATGGACGAGGAATCACTATACCGCTTCCCGGCGCGTATGGAGTCGCTGGACGCGATGCTGGCGCTGCTGCGATCGCTGGTGGCCGTGGTTGGCGAAGAGCCTCTGCTGCGAGCCGAGACGGCAATCGAGGAATTGCTGACCAACACCGTGGTGCACGGGAAATCGGCCCGTAGTCCAGTGGCTTTCGTGTGGATCTCGGTGCAACTGGTGGACGGTGCGTGCGCCCTGCAATACCAGGACAAGCAGTCGCCGTTTGACCCCCATGTCCACATCGCTGAAGCCCTCCTACGCACCACCAACCCGATGGACCAGAGACCGCCAGGCGGCCTGGGGCTGTTGATGGTGAACCGGCTGGCCGACGGGTTTCGCTACCAGCGCGCGGGCGACCGAAACTGTATCGACCTCGTCTTCAGGAGCCGGCTGGCGGATCCCGCAGCCTGAGCAGACCGACTCCGGCGCGCTTCAATCCACCTTGGCGCCGGACGCTTTCACCACGGATTCGTAACGCGCCAACTCAGCCTTCATGAAGGCGCCAAATTGTTCCGGCGTGGTAACGACGGGCTCGGCCATCAGAGTGCCGAAACGCGTCTTTGCCTCGTCACTATTGAGCGCGGCTGAAAACGCCTGGTGCAGTCGGGCTACCGTCTCGCGCGGTGTACCGGCAGGCGCTACCAGGCCCCACCAGGTATCCACCGCAAAACCACTGAGCGTTTCGCCCACGGCGGGTACTTCCGGCAAGGCCTGGCTGCGTTGCGCCGTGGTGACCGCCAGCGCCTTGAGCTTGCCCGACTTGATATTGGCGGCCGCCGTTGCCAGGTTGTCGAAATTGAAATCGACCTGGCCGGACAGCAGGGCCAACTGGGCCGGGCTGCCGCCGTTGTAAGGAATGTGCACGGCAAATATCTTTGCCTGCGTCTTGAACATCTCGCCAGCGAGGTGGCCACCGCTGCCGTTGCCGCCGGAACCGTAGTTCAGGCGCCCGGGGTTGGCGCGGGCGTAACGGATGAGATCGGGCAGGGTGTTGATGCCCAGCCGGGTGGCAGTTTCCGCGTTCATGACCAGCACGTTGGGTACCCGCACCATTTGGGTGATCGGCGCAAAGTCGGTTGCTGCGTTGTACGGCATCCTGGCATACAACCACGGGTTGATGGCGTGGGTGGCAAGGGCGGAAATGCCGATGGTCAATCCGTCTGGCGCGGCCTTGGCCACCATGTCGGCCCCGATGTTGCCGCCTGCGCCTGGGCGGTTTTCAATGATGACCGGGCCCAGGCTGTCCTTCACCCGCTCTGCCAGCACGCGCGCGGTCACGTCAATCGGCCCGCCCGCCGCGTAGGGCACGATGATGCGGATCGGGCGGGTCTGGGCCGACGCCGTTGCGGCGCCCAGTGCGGTGGCTACCAGGGCCAGGGTGACGGCGCGGCGCAAAGTAACGCGGGTAAGACATGGGTTCATGTTGCTATTGTGCCCAAGCACTTGCAGGATCAGGGGCAGTCGCACCACCAAGCACGGGTTACCGCAGGTTACAGATCGGCGCGCGCACATGGTCATCGCACGCAATCCTCTGGCGTTGTCCATGGATGGAGTTTTTTCCATGCCCACCCGGATTGGAGTCCACCCATGACGATCAAGATCATCGCCGCCCTGCTGTCATTGAGTTTTGGTGTCGCCGCCAGCGCCCAGACCGCGCCAGCGGTTCCCAAGGATCCACTGGCCACCCCGCACATTGACAAGCGCCAGGCCAATCAGCAAAAGCGCATCGATGCTGGCGTCGCCTCGGGCAGCCTGACGCAAAAGGAGGCTGATCGCCTGCGGGCCGAACAGGAGCGCAACGCCAAGCGGGAGGAGGCCGCCAAAGCGGACGGCGTGGTGACAAAGAAAGAGCGTTCGGCGCTGCAGCGCAGTGAAGACAAGTCCAGCAAGCACATCGCGCGCCAGAAACACGACCGCCAGAAGACTGCGCCCGCATCCTGATTGACAAACCCCAAGCCCGGGCGAGCTGGCTCGGGGGCAGGGCGTCATGCGGCCGTCAGTCGAGCTTGGCGCCCGTGCGCTTGATCACCGGCTCCCACTTGGCCGCCTCGTCGGCGATCAACTTGGCGAACTGCTCCGGGGACCCGCCTGCGGCTTCCAGGCCGGCCGCCTTGAAGCGTTCTTTCACAGCGGCATCATTCATGGCCGCGTTGATGGCCGTATTGATGCGTTCGACGACAGCGCGTGGTGTACCGGCTGCGACCAGAACACCGTTCCAGGCTATCGCCTCGAACCCTTTCAATTCCTTCACGCCGCTTTCGGCTACCGTGGGAACATTGGGCGTGAGCGCGTAGCGTTGCGCACCGGTGACGGCGATGGCCTTCATCCGGCCGGCAGCAATCTGTGGCGTGATGACGGTAGGCACCGTGGCAAGAATCTGCGTCTCGCCGCTGGCCGTCGCCAGCACCGCGGGCGGACCCCCATTAAACGGAATATGCACGGCGAAGGTGCCGGTCAGCGCCTTCACGTATTCCATGGTCAGGTGCGACGAACTGCCATTGCCCACGGATGCGAAGTTGTACTTGCCGGGGTTGGCCCTGAGCACCTCCACCAGTTCCTTCATGGTATTGGCGGGGAAAGTCGCGTTCACCGCGATCAGGTTGGGCTGCGATGTGGTGAGCACCACCGGCTGCAGGTCGCGCGCCGGGTTGTAAGGCAGTTTGCCGTACAGGAATGGCGCGTACGACAAAGGGCCGTTGAACGACATCACCCAGGTATGGCCGTCGGGGCTGCTCTTGGCCACCTCGTTGGTGCCCTGCGTGCCGCCTACCGCAGGGCGATTTTCCACGACGATGGGCTGGCCCAGGCTGTCCTTGAGCTTGTCTTGCATGGAACGCGCGATCACGTCCAGCGAGGAGCCGGCCGGCGCAACCACGATCCAGCGGATCGGCTTGGACGGAAACGCCTGGGCGTTGGCGCTTGCCGCCATCCAGCCGGTGGCCAGCAAGGCGACCGTGATCGCGGCCAGGGTGTGCTTCAGGTTGAACTTCATGCTCGGGCCTTGTCTGCTTCGGTAATGAACGAGTCGGCGTAAAACTCCTCTTCGTCGAGCCCGGCGAGTTCGCTGAAATCCTTGCGCGCCGAGTCCACCACGATGGGCGCGCCACAGGCGTAGACCTGGTATCCGGAAAGATCGGGAAAGTCTTCCAGTACCGCGCGGTGCACAAAGCCGGTTCGGCCGGTCCAGGCGTCCTCGGGCAAGGCGTCGGACACCACGGGCACATAGTGCAGATTGGGCATCTCTGCCAGCCGCTCCTTGACCCAGCCGTCCATGTACAGGTCGGCGGGGCGTCGACCGCCCCAGTACAGCGTGGCTTCCCGCGTGATCTTCTGGAACTGCATGTGCTCGATCAGGCCCTTGATCGGCGCAAAACCCGTGCCCGATGCCAGCAACACCATGGGCTTGTCGGAGTCCTCGCGCAGGAAGAAGCTGCCAAACGGCCCTTCAATGCGCTGGATCTCCTTCTCCTTCATCACGCCGAACACATGATCGGTGAACTTGCCGCCGGGCATGTGGCGGATGTGCAGTTCGATGCCCGGGCCATTGTGCGGCGCGTTCGCCATGGAGTAACTGCGCCGCGAACCGTCACGGAGTATGAATTCCACATACTGTCCGGCGCGGTAGGTGAAAGGGTCATTTGCGGGCAGTTGCAGGCGGATCAGGCGCACATCGTGCGACTTGTCTTCAATCACCGCGACGCGTGAGGGCATCTTGCGGATCGGGAAAGCGCCGGCTTCGGTGACCTGGCGCGACTCGAGCACCACGTCGCTGTGCGCCACGCCGCAGCAGGTCAGCACATAGCCGTTGGCTTCTTCTTCGGGGCTGAGCGCCTTGACCTGGTGCGGTCCGTGCACCACCGTACCCTCCAGCTTCTTGCATTTGCAGGAACCACAGGCGCCATCCTTGCAGCCATACGGCATTCCGACACCCTGGCGGATGCCGGCGGTGAGCATGGCTTCACCCGTTTCGGCGGAAAAGGTCCGGCCGCTGGGCAGGACGGAGATCTGGAATGTCATCTTTCGGTATCCTTGGGCAATTCATTGTTCCGTTCCCCCGATTTTGCCTTCAAACCAGAGTCCTCTTGGCGCATTGCCCGCACGCTTCAGACGCGAACGTGTGCTGATCGTCGGTTGTGGTGATGTGGGCATGCGCGTCGCGCAGCTGTTGCGTGGGCGCGTTTCGGTACGGGCGCTGACGTCCACCGCGCAACGTGTGCCGGCGCTGCGCGGCGCCGGCATACAGCCCATGATCGGCAACCTCGACGACCCTGCCACGCTGCGCCGGCTGGCGGGTGTGGCGACGCGGGTGCTGCATCTCGCGCCGCCACAGGCTACCGGCTGGGAGGACCGCCGCACCCGTGCGCTGACCCAGGTGTTGCAGCGCCGCTCGGTGCCCGGGGCGCTGGTGTACGGATCCACCAGTGGCGTGTACGGGCATTGTGGTGGCGCGCTGGTTTCGGAGGCACGTCCGGCGCGCGCAGACACCCCGCGGGCGCGCAGGCGCGCTGATGCGGAACGTGTGGTGCGCTTCTTTGCGCGCGCTGCCAGAACGCGCGCCAGCATTTTGCGCATTCCCGGCATCTATGCCCCGGACCGTGCGGGCGGTACGCCGCGCGCGCGGCGGGAAAAAGGCACACCGGTGCTGCGCCGCGAAGACGATGTATTCACCAATCACATTCACGCGGATGACCTGGCACGGGCCTGTATTGCGGCCCTGTGGCGCGCAAAGGCGCAACGCATCTACAACGTAAACGACGACAGCCGGCTCAGGATGGGCGACTATTTCGATCTGGCCGCCGACCTGTACGGGATGCCGCGCCCGCCCCGGGTGGCGCGCGGCACGGCTGAGCGTGAACTGCCCCTGATGCTGTTGGGCTTCATGTCGGAGTCGCGCCAGCTGGACAACCGGCGCATGAAGCGCGAACTGGGGTTGCGCCTGCTTTATCCGACCGTACGCACGGGGCTGCTGGGAGGGTAGCCCGGGGTGACCGCCCTCAGATCCCGGCGGCCTTGCGCATGGTGCTCATGCGGTCTACCGGTTTGAGTGTGATCGACTTGATGTCGGCACCCTGCAGCACCGTCAGCGTGATGTCGGCTTGCGGGCTGGCGCGGTCCCACAGCTTCTTGTAAAACTCTTCCAGCGTGGCCACCTTCTTGCCGTCCACCGCCAGCACCAGGTCGCCAGGCTCGAGCCCGGCAGCCTGCGCCGGGCTTTCCTTGCTGACGCGCACGATCTGCACCCTGCCGCCCTGTTCAGTCGAGGACAGCCCGACCCAGGGTCGGCGGCTCACCGCAGTTTCGCCCGTCTTCTCCATTTCGGCGAGGATGGGCTTGAGCAGATCCACCGGCACGAACATATTGCCCGGCAAGCGCCGATTGCCTCCCATCGCATCACCGACAAAGAGGCTGCCGATGCCCACCAGCTCACCTTTCTGGTTGAACAGCGGCGCGCCCGAGTGGTTGCCGATGGGCGGGCTGGTAAATGCAGCAGCGTCGATGTGGTATTCCCAGTAGCCCGAGAACGGACGCTTGCTCACCAGCTGCGTCATGTTCACGTCGCCTTCCTCGCCAGTACCCTGTGCACCGGTGGCGGCCATCAGGGCCGTCCCCGGCTGCAAGTCCTTCAGGCTGCCCATGGCAACCGGTTCAATGCCGCGCAAGGGCAGCAGCGCACGCACCAGCCCGAAACCTGTCGCAAGGTCATAGGCCACAGCGCGGGCTGGCAATACCCTGTTGTCCTGCGTGATGACCTGAATCACCTGGGCTTCCATCATCAGATAACCGATGGTCAGGATCAAGCCGTCAGCGTTGATCACCACGCCCGAGCCCGTACGCTCCTTGCCCAGGGTTTCGGCCGAACGCGCGTCGTCCGCAACGTTGACCTTCAATCCGACGACGGCGGCATTGGCACGGCTGAATGCGGCAATGGTGGATTCGGTGGTTTCGTTCGCGGCCAGCGCTGTGCCGGCGGCGAGGCCCGCCGCGACCACTACTACCAGGGACATCAGGTTGCGGCAAACGGCGAATCGCATCGCGGGCTCCTTGAATCGGTGTATCGAAGGATGCGCCAAAAAAGCGCAGTGTGCAAGTCAGGGGTGATTGGTTGCCGCCGCCAAGTGCTGACGGGCTGGTGCCGGAGGCCGGAATCGAACCGGCACGGGTTTTACCCCGCGGGATTTTGAGTCCCGTGCGTCTACCAATTTCACCACTCCGGCGACAGAGAGAGAAGGCAGAAATTATGGCACAGTGCGAGTCATGCAATACCCCACCATTGAAGACGCCATAGGCAAAACTCCGCTTGCCGCGTTGCAGCGCATCGGCGCGGAGGAAGCGCGCGCGCGCGGCAACGTCGTGCTCGGCAAACTCGAGGGCAACAACCCGGCAGGCTCTGTGAAGGACAGGCCGGCGCTCTCGATGATCCAGCGCGCGCAGGAGCGCGGCGAGATCAAACCGGGCGACACCTTGATCGAGGCCACGTCCGGCAACACCGGCATCGCACTGGCCATGGCCGCCGCCATAAAGGGCTACCACATGGTGCTCATCATGCCAGAGGACCTGTCGATCGAACGTGTGCAGACCATGAAGGCGTTTGGCGCTGAACTGATCCTGACGCCCAAGAGTGGTGGCATGGAGTACGCGCGCGACCTGGCCGACCAGATGCAGAAGGCGGGCAAGGGCCTGGTGCTCGACCAGTTTGCGAATGCCGACAATCCGCGCAGCCACTTCGAGACCACCGGCCCGGAGATCTGGGCCGATACGCGTGGCAAGGTCACCCATTTCGTCAGCGCCATGGGTACCACGGGCACCATCACCGGGGTGTCGCGTTTCCTCAAGCAGAAGAACCCCAAGGTCAAGGTGATCGGGGCCCAGCCCTCGGAAGGCTCGCGCATACCCGGCATCCGCAAATGGCCGCAGGAATACCTGCCAAAGATCTACGACCCCGCCGGTGTGGATGAGTTGGTCTACGTGAGCCAGTCGGACGCGGAGCAGATGTGCCGGCGTATGGCGCGCGAGGAGGGCATCTTCGCCGGCATCTCGGCGGCTGGCGCCTGCTGGGTGGCACAGCAGATCAACGCGCGCGAGCGCGACGCCACCATTGTTTTTGTGGTCTGCGACCGCGGCTACCGCTACTTGTCCACTGGTGTTTTTCCCGCATGAGCAGCACGGCACGCGCCAGGCAGGTTTTCCGGTAAACAGCATGTCCCACGCATTCAAGTACTGCCCCCAGTGCGCTACACCGCTGGAGTTCATCGCGCAGCTGGAAGACGGCGGCTCCAAGGAGCGCCTGCGCTGCGTGCGCTGTGGCTACACACACTGGAACAACCCCACACCGGTGCTGGCAGCGGTCATCGAATACCAGGGCCAGGTGCTGCTGGCGCGCAACGCCGCGTGGCCGGCCAAGTTCTTCGCGCTGATCACCGGATTCATGGAGGCCGGCGAAACACCGCAGGAGGGCATCCAGCGCGAAATTCAGGAGGAAACCAACCTCGCAACGGGTGAGCTGAAGCTGATCGGCGTGTATGACTTCCAGCGCATGAACCAGGTCATCATCGCCTACCACGCGGTGTGCAGCGGCGAGGTGCGCCTGTCGCCGGAACTGGTGGACTACAAGCTGGTGGCGCATGATGATGTCGTGTGCTGGCCGGCCGGCACCGGTTATGCGCTGGCGGATTGGCTTAGCTCACGCGGTTACCAGCCCCGCTTCATGGAACTGCCGCGTCGCTGAACAAGGAGCAAGTGCTTATGCCCGTGTATCGCCTGACCGTCAATGGTGTTGCCAGCACGGTGGATGCCTGGGACCCGGACATGCCACTGCTCTATGTGCTGCGCAACAGCATGGGACTGCATGCCGCCAAGTTCGGCTGCGGGCTCGGCCAATGCGGCGCCTGCACCGTGCTGGTCGACAACGTTGCCACGCGCTCCTGCCTGATCAAGCTGTCCGATGCGGTGGGGCGCCGCATCACAACCGCTGAAGGCCTGGGCACACCCGACAAGCCGCATCCGGTGCAGGCAGCCTTCATCACCGAACAGGCTGCGCAGTGCGGTTATTGCACGAGCGGCATGGTGATGACGGTGGTGGCGCTGCTGGCCCAGACGCCCAGACCCACACGGGTGCAGACGCAAGGTGCGCTGGCGGGCAACTTGTGCCGTTGTGGCTCGCATGACCGCGTACTCAAGGCGGTCGAGCTGGCCTCCGGGCAGAGGAGGGCGTGACCATGCAGCACACTGAGGCTCCCGTGGCGCCGAGCCGGCGCAGGCTGCTCAAGGCCGCCGCGGTTGTGGTGGGCTTTTCGTTCTCCGGGCTGCCACAGGCCCAGACCGCCACGGTCGGCGCTGCCACTAAGAAATTGGCGCTGTCCGAGGTAGACGCTTTTCTGGCGATTCGCCCTGACGGTTCGGCCATCGTCTACTCGGGCAAGGTCGACCTGGGCACCGGCCACCGCATCGCGATGCGCCAGATCGTCGGCGAAGAGTTGTCCTTGGCCGTAGAGCGTATCGACCTGGTGGAGGGCGACAGTGCGCTCACACCGAACCAGGGCCCCACAGCGGGCAGCAGCGGCGTGATGCGCGGCGGCATGGAGTTGCGCCAAGCGGCGGCAACCGCGCGTGAAGGCTTGCTCGCGCTAGGCGCGGCGCGTCTGCAAAAGCCGCTGGGGGAACTGAACCTGGTGAACGGTGCGGTGGTTGCCGCCGACGGAACGCGGATCAGTGTGGGCGAGCTTGTGGGTGGGCGCAACCTGGACCTCGCCATGAACCCCAAGGCGGCGCTGAAGAACCCGGCGCAGTACACGCTGGTGGGCCAGTCCCTGCCACGGCCCGACATGCCGGACAAGGTGACGGGCCAGCACCGCTATGTGCACGATCTGGTGCTGCCGGACATGTTGCATGCCCGCGTGGTCCGGCCGCCTGCGGTCGGCGCCAGGCTACTGTCGGTCGACGAGGGCTCGGTGGCGCATCTGCCTGGCGTGCGCGTGGTGCGTCGCCAGGATTTTGTTGCCGTGCTCGGCACTGACGAATGGGCCACGATCCGGGCGGCACGTGAGCTCAGGCTGCAATGGGGCGAGAGCACGACGCTGGTCACGCACGAGGCCGTGGTGGATTGGGCGCGGCGTGGACCCTTCACAGCCCACGACACCGTGGTCAACAGGGGCGATCCCACCCGTCTGGCGGCGCTCGAACAATCGGCGGACGCCCTCTCGGCTACCTACGTGTGGCCGGTACAGAGCCACGCATCCATGGGGCCGTCTTGCTCGGTGGCCGACGTACGGAGCACGCAGGCCACGGTGTGGACGGCATCCCAGGCCAGCCACCGCCTGGTCAACGCCTGTGCGGCCGCGCTCAACCTGCCGCGTGACAAGGTTCGCACGATCTACCTGGACGGCGCCGGTTGTTATGGCATGAATGGCCACGACGACGCTTCGATCGAGGCCGCCATGTTGTCGCAGGCGGTAGGCCGTCCGGTGCGGGTGCAATGGAGCCGGCAGGACGAACTGGGCTGGGATCCGAAGGGTCCGCCGCAATTGCTGGAGCTGCGTGGCAGCCTCACCGCTGACGGGCGCATCGACGCCTGGCACACCGAGATGTGGCTGCCGCGCGCCACCGCCAATCTGGAGTGGGTGCCGCTGCTGTCGCCGCTGGCCGCTGGACTGCCACAGCCACAAGGCCAGTCCACCGGGCTGGTGACACAGAACGGTGACCCGTCCTATTCTGCGCAGGCGGTTCGGGTGGTGGTGCACTGGCTGGGCGCGGCACCTTTGCGGCCCTCCAATATCCGGGCACCGGGCAAGGTCGCCAACTGTTTTGCGGTGGAAAGTTTTGTGGACGAGCTGGCCGCCCGCGCAAAGGCCGATCCGCTGCAGTTTCGGCTGCGCGACCTCACCAACCCGCGTGGCCGCGAGGTGCTCACGCGCATGGCGCTACGCATGGGCTGGACTGCCCGGCCCTCGCCCCAGGCGGCATCGAGCGCGCGCCTGCAAAGCGGGCGCGGAATGGCCTATATCCACTACAAGCACAACGAGACCTACGTGGCGATCGGCATGGAGGTAGACGTGCGGCGCGATACCGGCGAGATCCAGGTCAAACGCATCGTCTGTGCGCACGACTGCGGCTTGATGATCAATCCCGGCGCCGTGCGCGCGCAGGTAGAGGGCAATATCCTGCAGACGCTGTCACGCACACTGCATGAGGAAACGCAATTCGACAGGAGCCGCGTGACCAGTGTGGACTGGGCCAGCTACCCCTTGCTGCGTTTTCCCGAGGTGCCGCAGCTTGACATCGAGCTGATCGACCGCCGCATGGAGCCGCCGCTCGGAGCGGGCGAGGCGGCGTCGAGCCCGGTGCCCGCGGCGCTGGCCAATGCCGTCTTCGACGCCACCGGTGTGCGACTGCGCACGGTGCCGTTCACGCCGGCGCGTGTCAAGGCGGCGCTGGGTTGATTCGGCTACGCCGCAAACCTTGCCTAAAATCGGGGCAACCGAAGGAACCGAGATGAACGCTGATATCGAAGTCGACGCGCGCGGGCTGAACTGCCCGCTGCCCATCCTGAAAGCCAAGAAGGCTCTCAACGGCATGCAGAGTGGTCAGACGCTGCGGGTTTTTTCCACAGACGCCGGCTCGGTACGCGACTTCCAGGCCTTCGCCAAGCAGACCGGCAACGAACTGATGGAGCAACAGAACGTGGCGGGCGACTTCATCCACCTGATGCGCCGCCGTTGAGCCGCCAGGATGGCGCCTAGGCCAGGCGTGCCAACTGGTCGCGCACCTTGGCCAGCGTGGCCAGAAAATCGGCGACGCGCTTGCGCTCCTGCTCAATCACGGCAGCAGGTGCCTTGGCCACAAATGCCTCGTTCGACAGCTTGCCGTTGGCCCTGCTGATCTCGCCCTCGATGCGGCTGGCTTCCTTGCCCAGCCGCTGCTTTTCGGCGGCAACGTCAACTTCCATATAGAGGCAGATACGCGCCTCGCCGACCACGGCGACGGGCGCCGCCTTGGCCGCGGCACTCCAGGCGCTTTCGTCGTCAAACACCCGCACTTCACTCAATTTCGCCAGCGCCTGCAGCACCGCCGCGCTGCCACGCAGGAATCCGGCCTCATCTGCCCCGCCGGCGACGGCGTACAGCGGCAGCCGGGTGGCAGGAGACACACCCATTTCGCCGCGCAGATTGCGGCAGGCATCCACCAGCTGTTTGAGCTTGCCCACATGGGCGATGGCTTGCGCGTCGATGCGCTCCGGCTGGCTTTGCGGGTACGCGGCAATCGCCACGGATGGGCCGGCGCGCCCAGCTACTGGCGCCACTTTCTGCCACAGCGCCTCGGTGATGAAGGGGATGACCGGGTGCGCCAGCCGCAGGATGGTCTCCAGCACCCGGATCAGCGTGCGCCGGGTGGCGCGCTTTTCCGCGTCGCTGCCGGTGTTGATCTGCACCTTGGCGATTTCCAGATACCAGTCGCAGAACTCGTCCCAGACGAACTGGTAGATGCTGTTGGCCACGTTGTCGAGCCGGTACTCGGCAAAGCCGGTAGCGACATCGGCTTCGACCTGCTGCAGGACCGACGTGAACCAGCGATCGGCCTGGCTGAATTGCAGGTAGCCGTGGAAAGGCTGCCCGGGCGCGCATTCGGCTTTCGTGTGCTCCTCCAGGCCGCAGTCCTGGCCTTCGCAGTTCATCAGCACGAAACGCGTGGCGTTCCACAGCTTGTTGCAGAAATTGCGGTAGCCTTCGCAGCGTTTGGTGTCGAAGTTGATGTTGCGCCCTAGGGACGCCAGCGCGGCAAAGGTAAAGCGCAGCGCGTCCGCGCCAAAGGCCGGAATGCCGTCGGGAAATTCCTTCTGCGTGTTCTTGCGCACCTGTGGCGCGGTTTCGGGTTTGCGCAAACCCTCCACGCGCTTTTCCAGCAGCGGCGCCAGGCTGATGCCGTCGATCAGGTCCACCGGGTCCAGCACATTGCCTTCCGATTTGCTCATCTTGTGACCCTGCGCGTCACGCACCAGGCCATGGATGTATACGTCCCGAAACGGCACGCGCCCGGTGAAGTGGGTCGTCATCATGATCATGCGCGCGACCCAGAAGAAAATGATGTCGTAACCCGTCACCAGCACGCTGGAAGGCAGGTAGAGGTCGTAGTCGGAGGCCGGCTGGGGGCTGGCTGCAGCCTGCGCAGGCCAGCCCACGGTGGAGAACGGCACCAGCGCCGACGAATACCAGGTATCGAGCACGTCCGGGTCGCGCCGCAAGGGGCCCTGGTAACCCGCCTTGGCTGCCGCGGCACGCGCCGCGTCCTCGTTGTGCGCCACGTAGAGCTCGCCGTTATCTCCGTACCAGGCCGGAATCTGGTGACCCCACCAGAGCTGGCGGCTGATGCACCAGTCCTGGATGTTGTTCATCCACTGGTTGTAGGTG
The DNA here is from genome assembly GCA_031387285.1 of Betaproteobacteria bacterium. Taxonomy (GTDB): domain Bacteria; phylum Pseudomonadota; class Gammaproteobacteria; order Burkholderiales; family Burkholderiaceae_C; genus CAISIP01. Next base: position 19,514 of record JANNDB010000724.1, read on the forward strand.
TTGACCCAGTTCTCGGGGACAAAACGCACAGCGCCGGACTGCACCGCGTCGATGGCCTTCTGGGATATTGACTTGCCGCTCGCGTCCCCCTCTCCGACCTTGCGCAGGGCGACGAACCACTGGTCGGTGAGCATGGGCTCCACCACCTGCCCGGTGCGCGCGCAGATCGGCAGCATCATCTTGTGCGCCTTGCTCTCCAGCAGCAGTTCCTGCGCCTGCAGGTCGCGCAGCACCGCCTTGCGCGCCTCGAAGCGGTCCATGCCCTGGTAGGCTTTTGGCCCGTTGCTGTTGACCTTGGCGTCGAGCGTGAAGATGGTGATCAGCGGCAGGTCATGCCGCATAGCGCAGGCATAGTCGTTGAAGTCGTGGGCGCCGGTGATCTTGACCACGCCGCTGCCGAAGTTGCGGTCCACAAAGTCGTCGGCAATGACGGGGATGCGGCGGTCGCACAGCGGCAGGTCCACCAGCTTGCCCACCAGGTGCTTGTAGCGCTCATCCTCCGGGTGCACCGCCAGCGCGCCGTCGGCCAGCATGGTCTCGGGCCGGGTGGTGG
>JANNDB010000742.1:0-2441 GCA_031387285.1 Betaproteobacteria bacterium
GTTTGGCGGCTACCTCAACGACGTGCACTACCAGGGCGCCTTCGCTGCGCCCGGCTGGGTCAACTCGGGTGACCTGGGGCGGCTGGATGCGGAGGGTTACCTGTGGATCACCGGCCGCGCCAAGGACCTGATCATCCGCGGTGGCCACAACATCGATCCGCTGCCGCTGGAAGAGCTGCTCTACCGGCACCCGGCCGTGGCGCTGGCGGCCATCGTCGGCCAGCCAGACGCGTATGCCGGCGAACTTCCGCTGGCCTATGTGCAGCTCAAGCCGGGCGCCACGGCCACAGCGGCCGAGCTGCTGGTGCATCTGCGCACCCACACGCCCGAGCGCGCGGCTGTGCCGGTGGAGGTGCGCCTGATCGATGCGATTCCGCTCACGGGGGTGGGCAAAGTGTTCAAGCCGCAGTTGCGCTGGGAGGCGGCGCAGCGCGTTTTTTCAGCCCTGCTGGCGCCGCTCGCGCAGGGTGGCGCGGATGTTGCGGTGCGTGTCGGCGCCGACGGAACCCATGGCACGCTGGCCACCGTGACGTTGTCCAGGGCCGGCGGGGATGCCTTGCCCGCAGCACAACGGGCACAGCTCACGCAGCAAGTGCATGCCCTGCTGGACCCGTTCGTGATCCGCCACGTGGTGGCGGACTGAACGAAGGGTTTACAAACCGTCCCAGGGTATGTTCCAGGGCGCCGTCGGCAGGCAGATGCCGCCGCGTTCGCCTGGCGTGACGCTGCCGTAGCGCTGGGCGTAGACCGGCGGCAATTCGCGCGCCGCGCCGGGGGCCAGCCACAGGCGCAGCAGGTGGCGGCGCCGCTCCGGGTCGGGCCAGTCCTCGAAGGCCATGCGGTCGTGCAGCAGCGTGTGGTTGTGCACGAACTGCATGTCACCGGCCTGTAGTTGCATCAGGAAGTTCAGCACAGGGTCGTTGCTTAGACGGTCCAGCATGTCGAGCGCCTCTAGCTGCAGGGGCGTGAGGCGCGGTGCATCGGGAAAACGCTGCGCGGAGTCGACATACTGGCGCTGGTAGATCACCGAGAGCCGACCCTGGCCGCCCTTGGGCCACCAGTTGAAAACCGGTATCTGGAAGTAGGGCAGCTGGCCGGGCGGTACTTCACCACGCCGGTCGGTGGCCACCGGTTCGAACAGGGTGGCTGCAAGATCAGGCCGCAGCCGGCGCATCTCGTTGAACAGGGTGGTCGACGAAACCAGGGCCGATTCGCCGCCACGGCGCGCCGTCTGCAGGCACAACAGGCCGACGATGTCGCAGGAGTCGGTATGGAAGGTCTGACGCTCCGCAGTCTGGTAGATGCGTACGTTGGGGTCGCGCGAGCTCATGCCAACGTCCTTTACGTGGCCCAGCAGATGACCCGCAGCGTTTTGCGGTCGCGCCTGGCCCAGATGGGCACCGATCAGCATGAAGGCCGCCGCCGACTGCCTGCGTCCCCATTCCTGGACCGGCAGGCCGCGGATCAGCACGAACCCGCGACCCTGCTGGATATCGTGCAGGATCCGTGCGAGCCATGGCCCAACCGTGGGCAGCTTGTGCCGTGCGCTCTGCAATGTGGCCAGATCGGTGTTGGCGCGGATGAGCGCGGCGCTGGCGTCGGCCAGTTCACCAAGCATGGCAGCGTCCAGCGGCTCCATCCAGTCGGAGCGGCGCGCCATGTCCGGCCCATACCAGGCGGCGGCGTTGTCCTGGTGCGGTGGGAGTTCGTTGGTGGTTGTCATCGCGGCGGTCAGTGTCAGCGGTGCTCTGGTTACAGCGCCAGGGCAGGAAGGTCAAAACAGCGCAGGATGCGCAGGATGCGCTCCATTTCGCCGTGGGCGACCACGCTGCCGTCGGCCAGCGCCGCGCGCAGTGTCTGCTTGCCGCCGAGGATGCGCGCCCAGGTGGGCAGCTCAATCGCCAGCGCGAGCTCGGCCGCTTGCCCGTCGCCGGGTACTGCCACCTGGTGGCGGATGTGCAGGCTGGCCTTGGTGCCATCGGCGAAGTGCCAGGCCAGCGTATCGTCCAGCCCGTCGGCGGCGTCCGGCAGCAGGATCACGCGCTACGCATGGACAAAAGTGGCCGGCGGATTGGCCAGCACGTCGGCCACGGTAAAGCGGTGGCGGCGCAGGCGCTGCAGGTCGAGCACGCCTTCGAGCTCGCGCGCGCGAGTCAGGCACCAGTTGCGGATGTTGGCAGCGCTGCTGCGTTGGCCGATGCGGCGCAGGATCGACGCGAGCAATTGGCGGTCCGCCGGTGTGCCGGCCTCTGACAATGGCTTGTCCGTCGGCTGCGCGCGCAGCAACCACGTGGCGAGCTCCAGCGCCCAGCGCAGGTCGTTGCCTTGCAGCGCCGCTTCCGCTTGGACGCGCACTTGCGCGGAACCGCCAAATCCGGCCACCAGGCGGCGCGCGCGCTCGGCCGGGGGCAAAGGAAACAGCATCGCCTCGTCACCGTCGA
>JANNDB010000786.1:0-7245 GCA_031387285.1 Betaproteobacteria bacterium
CGGGCCGGCATCGCGGGTAGCGGCCCAGATCTGCGACGGCGTGGAACGGTCGTCACCGTTGTCGCAGCCGCTGCGCCGTCCGTGCCACATGCATACGACGATCAGGGCTAGCGCGGAAACCAGCGCGGGCAACAGGCCGGCCATTGAGAGGGTGCGCATCGACACGCCGCTGATGAAGGCGTAGATCAGGAACGGGATCGACAAGGGCATCAGCAGGGCAATGGTGCCCGCCACCGCAAGCAGGGCGGCTGCAAAGCCGCGCGAGTAACCGCGCGCGACCATGGCCGGGATCACGAGAGATCCAATGGCCGCAGTGTCGGCAATGGCCGATCCGGAGACGCCGCCAAACAGCGTACAACTCACAACGGTGACCACACCCAGCCCACCCGGCAACCAGCCGAACAGCACGCGTGCAAATTCCACAATGCGTTTGCCCACGCCACCCTGTGCCAGCAACTCGCCGGCAAAGATGAACAAAGGCACAGCCAGCAGGATGAAGGGCTCCACGCCGCCGATGAAGGACAGGAAGATGGTCTCCATCGGGTGGCTCATGCCGCTGGCCCAGATCACGCCGACCGTGGTGACCAGGATCGCGAACAGCAGCGGCACCCCAGCCAGCGCAATGGCGAAAAAGATGCCGAAAAGGGTCAAGGCGAGCATGGGGTGTTCACTCGGAGGTGGGATAACGCAGTTCGCGCGGGACCCCGCGCAGGATCTGCAAAAGATCGAATGCGACGAACAGCGCCATCAGGCTGCATCCCATTGCCATGCCCATGTACTGGATCGCCATCGGCCATTCGAGTACGGTGAGTTGGTTGCCCCAATTGGCAGCCACCAGCGCCCAGCCGTAGCGCGTGAGGATCAGCAGCATTCCCAGGCAGACCAACTGCACGGCCGCATCGGCCCAGCGCCGTTGGGGCGTGGCCAGCTTGTCGATGAACTCCGTGATGGTCATGTGGGCTCCGCGCTGGGCGGCACAGGCGCCGCCCAGAAAAGTAACCCAGACCATCATCAGCTCGCCGAGTTCGGTCACCCAGGCCAGGTCCATCCGGATGATGTGCAGACTCACGTTGAGGAAGACCAGTGCTGCCATGGTCGCGCCAATGGCAATCACGGCCCAATCGACCATACGCCCCACGATGCGAATCGGCAGCGGCGCGGCGGCCACCGGTGTCAGGTAGCTGCCCATGGCCTATTTCGTGGTCTTGCGTACCGCCTCCGCGTCCTTCAGGAAGATGTCGACGTCGTTGCCGTACTTCTCGCGCGCTTTGGCATATACCGGCTGCACCGCCGTGCGGAAGGCGGCCATGTTCGGCTTGGCGTTGATCTTGGCTCCCTTGGAGGCCATCTCCTTGAGCTGGTTGTCGTCATTGCCGGCGATCATGTTGCGGCTGAACTTGGCGGCGATCAGGGCTGCCTCGGTCACCGCCTTCTGGTCGGCCGGTGAAAATTTCTGCCAGGTCTTTTCGGCGACTACCAGCGGGATCGGGCTGTACGTGTGATTCGTCAGTGTCACATGGGGCGCGACTTCGTAGAACTTGTTGGAGTAGATCGTGTCGATCGGATTCTCCTGGCCGCTGACGGCGCCTTGCTGGATGGCGAGGTAGACCTCCGGCAAGGGCATGATCTGGATGTTGAATCCCATGGCTTCCAGCGTCCAGCGCATCATTTCGTTGGGGAAGGTCCGCAGCTTCTTGCCCTTGGCATCATCCGGCGAGTTCAGCGCGTCCTTGGTGGTCATGCTGCGAAAACCCGCCTCCCAGGTGGCGAGAAAACGAAAGCCCTTGGCCGGCGCCTTGTCGTACTGTTCCTTCAGCCATTTCGACTCGTCATACAGTTTCCAGCCCTGGGCGTAACTCTCCACCAGGTAGGGCAGGGCAGTCAGGTTCAGGGTAGGTACGTGCGGCGCATAGGAGCCGGTGCCGGAGACGGTGAAGTCGATGCCACCGAGTGCCACCTGCTCGATGTTCTTCGGGTCATTGCCGAGCTGACTGCAGCAAAAGACCTGTACCTTGTAGCGGCCCTGGGTGAGCTCCTCGACCTTCTTGGCGAACAGGGAGGCCGCGGCCTGGCGCGCACCTGCCTGCTGGTCGGTGTGGCTGAACTTGAGGATGGTCTGGGCATGTGCGGCGCCAGCAAGTGCCAGGCTGGCCAGCGCCAGTGCCAGGCGGGTCAAGGTGAGGGGATTGCGCATGGAGGCTCCTTTTGAGTTGATGGTGGGAAAAGTGGGGCGCCGGCCGGCTCGGCCGACGCAGGATGAAAATCAGTGAGTACTACGCGTTGCCCGGTCCGGTGCGAGTGGTACACCGCCTCCTGGACGCGCAGGTTGTCCAGATAGGCCAGCGCCGTGTTCTCGGCGGGAACGTCATGGGCGATGCTGTCGAGCACATGGCGCTGCAGCGCTGCGCAGGCGCCGCCACCGAAACCATCGGCGCCACCATCCGGATAGACGTGTTGGACCTGGGCGCCGTGGTGTGGCTTCCACCACAGGCGGGCGTCGCCGTCCAGGTGCAATACGCCCTTGCTGCCCTCCAGCCACATTTCGCCCATGGTGCGGCGGGGGTTGTGCGCGACATGGTCGTTCAGGCGGTTGCCGTCAAACAGGCCGGCGGCGCCATTAGTGAACTCGAAGGTGATCAGCGCGGCATCCTCGCCGCGGATGGCCGGGTTGAGCCGGCGCAGCCGGGCGTACACCGCGAGCACGTCGCCGGCAAGGTATCGGAAACAGTCGATGAAATGAATCGCGGTCTCAACCACCAGAAGGCGCGGCATGGTCTGGAAGTAGGGCTGCCTGTCCAGGTAGGCATCGGGGCCTTGCCCGTCTCCCGGACGCAGTCGGAAGCTGACGTTGTGCAGCGTGCCTAAAGCGCCGCTGTGGATAAAACGGTGCGCCTCGCGAAACCAGGGCATGAAGCGAAAGTTCTCGTGCACCACCAGCCGGCTTCCCGCGCGTGCAGCCATGGCGGCAAGATCCGCAGCTTGTTGAAAGCCTGTGCCAAACGGCTTCTGGCAGATGGCCGCCAGGCGCCGCTCCGTCACGGCTTGCAACACCCCGGCCTGGTTCGCCGGTGGCAGCACCACGTCGACAAGATCCGGTGTGCAGGCATCGAGCATCGCCTGCGCCTGCGTGAACCGGTTCGCAATACCGAAGCGTTGCGCCTGGCTGTGCAGGCGCTGCGCATCGGTGTCGCACACACCCACCACATCGACATCTGCCATGCCGGCCCATGCCTGCAAATGGAACTGGCTGAAGTAGCCGGCGCCGACGACGGCAACGCGCCAGCGGCGATGGACAGCGCTGGTGCCAGGGTTCATGTCAGGCAGCCGCCTTCAATGCGGCCAGAACAGCCCGCGTGATCTCCGCCGTGCCATGCGTCCCGCCAAACTCCATCGGGCGCACGCTGCCGCTGGCAAACACGGTCTCGACCGCGCGCTCGATCAACCCGGCGGCATCGGTCAGGCGCGAGTCGGCACCGCGGACCGCCAGCCAGTCCAGCATCATCGCCGCTGAAAGCAGCATGGCCGTCGGGTTGGCCTTGCCCTGGCCTGCGATGTCGGGGGCCGTGCCGTGCGCGGGTTGGAACAGGCCATGGCGGTCACCGATGTCTGCCGAGGGCGCCATGCCCATGCCGCCGGCCAGCGCCGCGATCAGGTCGGACAGGATGTCGCCAAACATGTTTTCCGTCACCAGCACATCAAACGCCCATGGCTTGAGCACCAGGTTGAGTGCCACAGCGTCCACGTAGGCGCTATCGGTTGTCACCTGCGGATGGCGTGCGGCGGTCTCCTCGAAAATGGCGCGCCAGAAAGCCATCGATGCAAAGACGTTGGCTTTGTCCACGTTCGTCACGTGGGCCGCGCGACCCTTTTGCTGCGCGCGCCGCTCGGCTAGCGCAAAGGCGAAGGCGCAGACACGCTCGGTACCCGGCCGGCTGATCTTCATGGTGTCGTACACCTCACTCACCACACCGTTGCTGCTGCGCACGTCGCCACGCCCGCGCGCGTAGAACAAGCCTTCAGTGCTCTCGCGCACGAGCACCAGATCGATGTTGCGTGCCAAAGGGTGTGCCAGTGGCGTTGGCAGGCCCTGGAACACGCGGATCGGCCGCACCCCGGCGTACAGGTCGAAATGAAAGCGCAGATCGAGCTGCGGGATGATTTCGGTGCCATCCGCGCCACGTACATGCGGCAGACCCATCGCGCCGAACAGGATGGCGTCTGCTTTCTCACAGGTGCGCAGCGTGGGTTCGGGCAAGGCGACGCCGCTGTCCAGATAGTGCTGCGCTCCTGCCGGTTGAAAGTCGAGCTCGAAGCGGGTACCGGTGCGCTGCCCGGTCGCAGCCAGCACCTGGGCTGCCGATTGCATGACTTCTTGTCCGATGCCGTCGCCCGGCAGGACGGCGATGTGGTAGCTCGATTGCATGGTGCGGTGTTCCTGGGCCTACATCTGCTGCAGGCGAAAACGTTCGAAGATCGCCAGCAGTTCGCGATTGGCCCTTTGCCGGTGCTCGCGGTTCACGGCGGCGGCGCCGGCGGCGTCGCCCTTGCGCAGGCGGTCGACCAGGGCCATGTGTTCCTGGGTGGAGGTGACCGGCTTGGGCCTAAGCCGCAGGCTGAACATGCGTGCCCGGTGGGCCCGGTCCCAGTAGCTGAATACCGCGTCGGCAAGCATGCGGTTGCCGGCCATGGTGACGAGTTGTTCGTGGAAACTTTCGTCGGCCTTGGCCCAGGCATCGAGGTCGTCGCGTTCCAGGGCTTGCTCCATCGCACGGGTCGCGGCGACCAGGGGTTGCAGTTCGGCGTCGTCGGGCTTGCGGGCTGCGAGCATTTCGGCCGCGGCGCTCTCCAGTGCCCCCAGAATTTCGTAGATCTCCTTCATGTCGGTCGGAGACACCGGCAGCACCCGCATGCCACGCCGCGGGATGACCTCGACCAGGCTTTCGTTGGCAAGCCGGATCAGCGCTTCGCGTACGGGCGTGCGGCTCATGCCAAGTTGCAACGCTATCTCGCCCTCGAGCGCCTGAAAGCCGGGCGCCCAGACGTTGTCCAGGATGCGTCGGCGCATGTTCTGGTAGGCAGCGTCCACCATCGAGGCCCCATCAGGCGAAGTGGTGTGCGCGCGGTTCATTCGTAACTCCAATGCTGTGGCGGATGGCCGGCGACCGGCATCTGCACGGTTGCCACGGAGTCCCCCAGCAGACAGCCAAGGTAGCCGGTGCGCAGGTTTGGGCCGCCAAACGCCAGGCTGGAGATGTTCTTCAGGACCCGGCTCTTTGCGTTGTCCAGATGCGCCCGCCCCAGCGTGTCGGTGGTGTAGGCCTGCTCGACCCATTCCAGGTGCCGGGCGTCGCAGTCCTCCAGCCAGACCGTCTGTTGACCGTCCGGGGCTACCCGTATCAGGCGGTTGCTCACAATACTTGTGACCCAGAAATGGCCCTCGGCGTCCTGCGCCAGGCCATCGGGGAAGGTTCCGGGGCCGAACTCGGTGACCACTTCCCGGCTGCCGAGACGGCCGTCTGGGTGAATGGGAAAGCGCGACAGACGGCGCCCGAAGGTTTCGTTGACGTACAGGTAATTGCCGATGCGGTCGACCAGGCATTCATTGGTGTAACCCAATCCGTCGGCCACGATGCGCGCGCCGCCGGCGTCGACCATGACGATGAAGCCATCATTGCAACTGCGCCGGTATCCCAGATCGCGCGGCATGAGCCGGGTGCTGACCGTGATCCAGAACCGCTCGCGACTGTCTTCGACGACGAAATTGGTGGGTGGCAGATCGACGCCGTCGACACGCAGCAGGAATGGCGTAGTGCCGCCGTCGCGCTGGAGCCGGAAAACGCCACCGCGGGTCGCGCCCAGATGGGTCAGCAAAAAGGAGCCGTCGCGTAGCAGGGCGATTCCGTTGGGCTTGAGCGCTTCACCGTCCTGGGGCTGGGCACGGTACAGTCGCTGTGCTCCGCCGGGCAGCGTCTGCGCGACGCCGCCGCGCCAGTCGGCCGAATAGACATGACCTCCTGCAGTTGTGAGCACACACTCTGGCCGGTTCAGACCGCGCCCCGTCCAGCTTGCGTCTGCCAGCGCCGCATTGCCGGCCAACGGTGTTGTGAGGGAGGGGGTGGAGGCGGTGGACATCAAGCATCTATCAATGGATGATTTAATGTATACGTTAAATCATCCATTGATGTATGGGGTTTTCCCTTGGTTCGCATCGGTTGGAGGCAATTGGTGCTGAGCCGGCGGTCCGTCGGCGCGCTGCGGCGCGCGTGCACAATCAGCGTCGATCCTTGAGAAAGTACCAACTCCATGACAGCCACCAGCACCCTCCCGGCGGTATACATCCCCCACGGCGGCGGCCCCGCTTTCTTCATGCAGGACGGCATGGCCGACATGTTCGGGCCCATGGGCGAATTCCTGGCCGGCTTCAACGCCCTGTTGCCAGCCAGGCCAAGGGCGATCCTGGTCATCACCGCGCACTGGGAGGAGCCGGTGGTCACCCTGACCGGCGGCGCCAGCCCCGCCCTGATATATGACTACTACGGATTCCCCAAGGAAACCTATGCGCTGACCTATCCCGCGCCGGGCGCGCCGGCACTCGTAGCGCAGGCGGCCGGCCTGCTGCGCGGGGCCGGAATCGAGGTGGCGGTGGACCCCGCCTACGGCTGGGACCATGGCGTTTTCATCCCGCTCAAGGTGATGTACCCGCAGGCCGACATCCCGGTGGTGGCCATGTCGCTCAAGACCGGGCTCGACCCGCAAGCCCATAGCGCCATGGGCGCGGCGCTGCGCCCGCTGCGTGAAGAAGGGGTGCTGATTGTTGGCAGCGGCATGAGTTACCACAACCTGCGCCAGCTCGGCAACGGGCCGGCCGCCGCCAAGTTCGACCACTGGCTGGATGGTGCATTGCAGGGCGACGCCGCGCACCGCAGCGAACACCTTGCGCGCTGGGCCGCGGCACCCGCGGGCAGGCTCTCGCATCCGCGCGAGGAGCATTTGTTGCCGCTGATGGTTGCCTCCGGCGCCGGCAGCGATGCGCCGGGCCGCAAGTTGTGGAGCGGGCTGGTCGGGCCGACGGCGGTGGCGGCCTGGGCGTTCGACTGACAACGCCGCTGTCTGGTGCAGTGTTGCGTTCTTCATGTAATGCATTGCGGCGCCAACGGTTGACCCTCAACCCCTCTCCTTTCATCCAGCAGGTGCCCTTGTGACTCTCGCGCTCCACACCTTCGACACCCCCAACGGCCGCAAGAT
>JANNDB010000792.1:0-4298 GCA_031387285.1 Betaproteobacteria bacterium
TTCAACCGCTGCTTCCCGGGCCGGCCCGATGGCCCGCCGCCCGAGCAGCTGGCCGATTACCTGACGCGCGTGCTGTTCCCTATGGCCGATGTGGTGATCGACATGCACTCGGGCGGGCGCAGCGCCTGGTTCCTGCCGTGCTCACACATGCACGTGGTCGAAAACCCGGTGCAGCGCAAGGCGATGCTCGAAGCCATGGAAGCCTGGTGCACCGACTTTCACTACCTCTATATAGACGTCAACGGCAACGGACTGCTGCCCGTGGAAGCCGAGAACCAGGGCAAGCTGGTGATCACGACCGAACTCGGTGGCGGCGGCCGCACACCGGCGCCGATCCACCGGCTGGCCTGGAGCGGGCTCAACAATGTGCTGCGCCATGCAGGTGTGCAAAAGGGAGCGGTGCAGACCCGCGCTTCGCTCGGCCTGCCTCCTGCCGTCATCATCGACGGGCGCGACCCCGGCAACATCGTCGTGTCGCCCGAGGACGGCATGTTCGAGGCGATGCTCGAGCCCGGCGACGCCGTGGCGGCCGGCCAGCCCGTGGGACGGCTGTGGTTCATGGACCGGCCCGACCGGCCCGCTGAACTGCTGCGCTCACCCGTTGACGGCATCGTGGTGGTGACCAAGGCGATTCCGATCACTGAGCAGGGGGACTGCGTCTTCGTTGTGGGGACACCGCTTGACAGGGCGGCGCTGCTTTAGGATTCGTCCCGACCAATCCGAGGACGCTACCCGCTCAATTGCCCAGTCGGATGCGTTCGAGCGCGCGGCCTTCGATCTCCTCCAGGGCGGGCGGGAAGGCCGGGTACCAGCGGATATTCTTGAGCGCCGGTGCGGGGAAAGACGCCGCGAACTGCGCCTGCCGCTTCTCGTCGCTGCCGGCCTCGGCGCCTTTGACGGCCGTCAGGTTGCCGGTGGATTTGGCGAGCTTGGCAGCGATGTCCGGCCGCAGGTTGAAGTTGATCCAGGCATAGGCGATGTCGTCGTTGAGGCCGCGTGCCGGCAGCGCGAAGGTATCGACCCAGCCCATCGCGCCCGATTTCGGCGCGATGTAGCGAAAATCGGGCCGCTCGCCGGCGAGGGTCCAGCCGCCGCGGTCCCAGACCATGGCCCCCACCAGTTCTTCGGTGCGCATGGCGCCCAGCACGCGGTCCTTGTTGTCCCAATGGAACTTCATGAGGGGTTTGCAAGCCGCGAGCTTCTTGGCCACATCGTCCATCAGCGCGCCGTAGGCCTTCGGGTCTGCGTACAGGGCGAACGGGTCTTTGCCGGCGGCGAACGCGAAAGCCAGCAGCGTCGGCCGCCACAGCTTCACCGATGTCTTGCCCTTGAACTCCTTCTTGCAGAGATCGGGGTAGTCGGCGATGTTCTTCGCCAGCTTGGTGTTGATGACCAGCCCGTCGGTGCCCCAGATGTGCGGCAGGCCGTAGACCTTGCCGTCGATCGTGGTGACCTTCTTCGTCGCCTCCAGAAGGACCGGGTTGAAAAGATCGACCTTGATCCTGGCGAGGTCCAGTGGGCGGTAGATCTTGTGGTCCTTCTGTGCCGCGACGATGCGCTCCTGTGAGGGCTGGGCCAGGTCGAAGCCCTCGCCACCGGGGTTCGGAGCCTTGGAGCCGGTGATGACGTTCGGCGCGCCGGGGGCGTTCATGGCGCGCAGCTTGCTGATCATGTCGTCGTTGCTGGCCAGCGTGACCTTGACCTTGTAGCCGGTCTCCTTCTCGAACTCGGCGATCACGTCGGCCGGCGTGAAGTCGTTCCAGGTGAGCAGGCGCAACACCTTGTCCTGTGCCTGCGCTATGGCGGGCAGCCAGAGGGACACGACGAGGGCGGCGAGAAGTGCGGCGTGGCGATGGTTCATGTGCAACATTATGTGGTCGGGTGCCCATCTGCAAACGGCCCGGAGGGATGGGCGCGCACATAGTGGTTGTCATATTCGCTGCGCTCGACCAGCACAAAGCCGTGCCGCATGTAAAAGCGGTTGGACGCGCTCTCGCGCAGCGCGCTCACACGGATCGGCAGCGCGGTCGCCGACGCTTCTGCAAATACCTGTGCCAGCACCCAGGCGCCGATGCCACGCCCCTGTGCCGCCGGCTGGATATACAGGTGATCGAGCAGCAGATCGTGGGCGTGGCGCTTGAGCACGACAAGGCCCACGCGCTTGCCCTCCTGGACGATGTGGCGGGTTTCTTCGGGCGAGAAACCGGACTGGAAACGCTCTCTGGCGCGCAGCGCGTCGAAACGCCCGATGCGCTCCAGACTCTCGCGCATGGCTTCGATACGCAGCGCCAGCAGCTCCTCGAAGTCGTGTGCTGCGGCAGGCGTGAACGTCAGCGCCGGGGGCTGTTCCCTTGCTGCGGAATTCGACAATGACGCAAGGGTATCGGTTCGCATCGGCTAGCTGGCGCGCTCCGTCCCGCCTGAGCGACGCAGAAGGGTCAGCGCCAGCAGGGCCGATGCCACCATCAGGAACAAGCTCACCGCGTTCAGGACCGGGGACGCGCCCTCGCGCATGCGGCCATACATCATGACGGTGAGGGGCGCGTCCGAGCCGACCAGCATCAAGGTGGTGTTGAAGTTCTCGAACGACATCAGGAACGCGATCGCCGCCGCGCCGATGAGTGCGGGGCGCAGATAGGGAAGGGTGACGGTGGTGAACACGGCGGCGCGGCTGGCGCCCAGGTTGTAGGCGGCTTCTTCCAGCGTGATGTCGAACCGTTTGAGCCGGGCCGAGATCGTGAGTGTCGCGATGGACACGATGAACGACAGCTGACCCAGCACCACCAGCGGCAGGCCGGGGCGCAGGAATTCCAGTTCCAGGCCCCACATGTCGTCGGCGAAGTTGGCGATGCGGCTGGCAAATGCCAGGATGGAAATGCCCAGGATCACGCCGGGTATCACCAGCGGCGCCAGCATCAGCAAGGACAACAGCGACTTGCCGCGAAACTGCGTGCGTTCGATCAGGAAGGCGTTGGCGGTGGCTATCAGCACCGACAGCAGCGTGACCCATAGCGCCACGACCAGGCTGGTCCACAGGCTGCCCATCAGGGCCTGGTCGGCAAACAGACCCACCCGGTTCGAGGCCGGGTTGCCGAAGAACCAGTCGAGCGTGAAGCCGCGCCAGGGCGGCGCCGGGTACGGCGCGTTGTTGAAGGCAAACACCGCCACGATCACCAGCGGCAGGAACAGGAAGGTGATGAAGGCCAGCACATACGCGACGGTGCCGGCGCGCAGCCAGAGCGGGCGGTGCAGCGAAGGAATCATGTGCGCCGCATCACGTCGCCAAACTGCTGGCCGCTGAGCCTGAGTCCCAGCCAGACGATGGCGGTCGAAAGTATCAACAACAGGAAACCAAACGCGGCGCCCTGCTCCCAGTTGAAGCGGGTGATGAACTGGGTGTAGATCTGTTCGGTGAACCACTGGGAACTCTTGCCGCCCAGCAGCGTGGGGGTCAGGTAGTTGCCCAGCGTGAGCATGAAGACCACGATGCAGCCGGCGACGATGCCCGGCGCGGCGTGCGGGATGATGATCTGGCGCAGGATGGAAAAGCCGCCGCCACCGAGGTCGTAGGCGGCTTCGATGAGCGAATCGTCCAGGCTCTCCAGCGCACCGATCAGCGGAACCACCATGAACAGCATCGAGGTGTAGACCAGCCCGACCAGCACGGTGGCGTCGTTGTAGAGCAGTTCCACCGGCGCCGGCGTGATGCCCAGCGTGACGAGCAGGCCGGGCAACACGCCGGACTCGCGCAGCAGGATCATCCAGCCCAGCGCGCGCACGGTCTCGCTGACCCAGAACGGGATCAGGCACAACACGAACAGCATGGACCTGGCGCGGCCGCGCGCGATCTTGGCGATCGTCCAGGCGATCGGGAATGCCAGCAGCAGCGTGAGTGCCGTGGAGAGGATGGACATCAGCGCGGTGCGCACGAAGGTGTTCCAGTACAAGGGCTCCTCGATGAAGGTGCCGTACTGCGCCAGACTCGGCGCGTATTCGCCCGGCGCGGTGCGTTGGCGCAGCGAGAGGATGCCCAGCTCGACGTGCGGCAGCACGATCAGCAGCAGCAACCACAACAGGGCCGGAGCCAGCAGCAAACCGAACAGCAGGCTTGCCTGACGTTTGCCTTCGCTGCTCTCGGTAAGCGCCATGGGGCTCAGCCTGCCGTCGCCGGCGTCGCAAAACAGACCACGCGCTCGGGGTCGAAACCGAAGTGCACGGCCTCGCCGACCAGGGGGGCGGCGAACAGCCCGGTCTGCGGCAAGGCGACACCGAACACGGCGCGCGATAACACATCACGC
>JANNDB010000313.1:0-4431 GCA_031387285.1 Betaproteobacteria bacterium
GGAACCTCCATGAAACTCAAACCCTATGCGGCCCTGCTGGGCGCGCTTGTCGCCTTTGGCGCGCTGGCGGCGACGCCCAAGGACACGCTGGTCGTGGCCAAGAACATCGAGGACATCGTGGCGCTCGACCCAGCCCAGGCATTCGAATTCTCCAGCGGCGAGGTGGTATCCAACATGTACGAGCCGCTGGTGCAGTACGACGCCCGCGACCCGTCCAAGATCCTTCCCGGTGTGGCCGCGTCGTGGAAGACCGGCGCCGACGGCAAGAGCATCGAGTTCACGCTGCGCCCCAATTCCGTGTTCGCCAGCGGCAACCCGGTGCGCGCCGAAGACGTGATCTTCTCGTTTCGCCGCGTGATCAAGCTGAACAAGGCTCCTGCGTTCATCCTGGCGCAACTCGGCTGGACCAACGACAACATCGCACAGATGGTCACCAAGCTGCCAAACGGTAACGTGTCCGTGGCCTGGAGCGGAGTGTTTGGCCCCGGTTATGTGCTCAACGTGCTGGCGGCGCGACCGGGCAACATCGTCGACGAGAAGCTCGTGATGGCCAACGAGCAGGCTGGCGACCTGGGCAACGGGTGGCTGAACCGCAACTCGGCCGGCAGCGGCGCATTCACGCTCAAGCTGTTCAAGCCCAAGGAAGTGCTGCTGATGGAAGCCAACAAGCGATCGGTCGAGGCCCCGAAGCTCAACGGCGTGTTGTTCCGCAACGTGACCGAGCCCGCCACACAGCGCCTGCTGATCGAGCAGGGTGACGCCGACGTCGCGCGCGACCTGGGGCCGGACCAGATCGCTGCCATGCGTAGCCGCACCGACGTGCGCATCGAGGACTTTCCGCAGGCGGCAGTGCACTTCATCAGCCTGAACCAGAAGTCCGAGAAACTGCGCAATCCGGCAGTCTGGGAGGCCATGCGTTATCTGGTCGACTACGAAGGCATTTCCAAGCAGCTCCTGCGCGGCCAGCTGCGCGTGCACCAGGCGTTCCTGCCGGTCGGTTTTGCGGGCGCCCTGACAACCACGCCGTACAAGCTTGATCCGGATCGTGCCAAGGCCATCCTGACCCAGGCCGGCATCACCAACCTGGAGATCGACCTCGACCTGATCAACGCACCGCGCTTCATGGACATGGCGCAGTCGATCCAGGGCACGATGGCCAAGGCCGGCATCAAGCTCAACCTGCTGCCCGGCACGGGCTCGCAGGTGATCACGCGCTACCGCGCCCGCCAGCACCAGGCCATGCTGCTGTACTGGGGCCCGGACTTCTTCGACCCGCACTCCAACGCCAAGGCGTTTGCCTACAACGTGGACAACAGCGACGGCGCCTACCAGAGCACCACCACCTGGCGCAATTCCTGGATAGTGCCCGAGCTTTCGGCCAAGACGCTGGATGCACTCAAGGAGAGCAACCCCGCCAAACGCGCCGCTCTTTATCAGGCGCTGCAGCAGGAAGTGCAGGCCAAGTCGCCGATCATCATGACCTTTCAGGACCAGAACCAGGCGGCCTTTCGAAGCAACGTGAAAGGCTACGTGCAGGGCTCGGTGGCTGACCTGATCAAGTACGAAGGCGTGACCAAGTAGTAGACCCGCGGCCGGTCGCCTCCCACTCCCATCTGCCCCATGTTGCTGTTGCGGGCGACCCTGCGCGCGGGGGCCACCTTCGTGCTGATGCTGGTGGCGCTGATGCTGGTCACCTTCCTGATCGGCAAGGCAGCGCCAATCGATCCGGTCATCAAGGTGGTGGGCGACCGAGCCACGCCCGAGGCCTACCAGCAGGCACGGGTGGAACTGGGCCTGGACCGGCCCGTGATCGAGCAGTTCGCCAGGTATGTGTGGCGCGCAGCGCAGGGCGACCTGGGCCAGTCCACTTCCACCGGCCGTCCGGTGGTGGACGATCTGGCGCAGTACTTTCCGGCCACGATTGAACTGGCCACGGTTGGCATTGCGTTGGGCGTGCTGTTCGGTGTGCCGCTGGGTATCCTCGCGGCACACCAGCACAACCGCTGGATCGATCAGTTGCTGCGCATGGTCTGCCTGTTTGGTTATTCGGTGCCGGTGTTCTGGCTTGGGCTGGTCGGCATGCTGGTGTTTTATGCCAAGCTGGGCTGGGTCGCAGGGCCCGGGCGGCTCGACGATGTCTACCAGTACACGCTGACCGCCTGGAGCCATTTCGTGCTGATCGACGCATGGCGGGCCGGCAACATGGAGGCGCTGCGCAACGCCCTGTCCCATCTGGTGTTGCCCTCGGTGCTGCTGGGCTACTTCTCGCTCGCCTACATCTCGCGCATGACGCGCGCCTTTTTCCTCGAGGAGTTGGGCAAGGAGTACGTGCTCGCGGCCCGGGTCAAGGGCGCGTCCGAGCTGCATCTGCTCGTGCGCCATGTATTGCCCAACGTCGCCGCGCCGCTGTTCACCGTGATCTCGCTGTCGTATGCGGTGCTGCTCGAAGGCGCAGTACTGACCGAGACCGTCTTCTCCTGGCCCGGCCTGGGCAGCTACATCACCAGTGCACTGTTCAGCGCCGACACCGCTGCCGTTCTGGGCGGCACCTTGTTGATAGGCGTGTGTTTCGTCGTGCTCAACAGCCTGACCGACCTGATCGGTTACCTGGCCGACCCGCGGGCGCGCACATGAGTGGCCCGCGTTTGCTGCATGGTGCGGTTGTGCTGGCACGGCGTGCGCCGATACGTCCATGACGCGCGACTGGTTTCTGACCGAGACTCCGTCGTCGGCCTGGCAGGCCCGTGCCGGTCGCTGGTACCGCGTCTGGCTGCGTACCGCGCGCAGCCCGGCCATGCTGTTCGGGCTGACGATTCTTGCCTTGATCGTGCTGTGCGCGCTGCTGGCGCCCTGGCTGGCACCGTTCGACCCGAACGCGCAGGACATCAACCGCCGCCTGCTGGCGCCGGGAGCCGGCCACTGGCTGGGCACCGACCAGCTGGGCCGCGATCTGCTGAGCCGGGTCATCTACGGGGCGCAGCCCACTCTGGTGATCGTGGTGCTGGTGGCGCTGTTGTCGGCCCCTCTGGGTCTGGCCATCGGCATCAGCGCCGGCTATTTCGGCGGTTGGGTCAACACCGTGCTGATGCGTATCACCGACATCTTCATGGCCTTCCCGCGCCTGGTGCTGGCGCTGGCCCTGGTCGCGGTACTGGGGCCCGGCATCGTGAACGCGGTGATCGCCATCGCCATAACGGCCTGGCCGCCCTACGCGCGTATCGCCCGCACGGAAACCCTCTCCACCAAGGCCAGCGACTTTCTGCAGGCGGCCCGGGTGCAGGGGCTACCCGACTCGCGCATTCTGTTCGGCCACCTGTTGCCGATCTGCCTGCCTTCCACCGTGATTCGCGTCACGCTGGACATGGCTGGCATCATCCTCACGGCGGCCGGTCTGGGCTTTCTTGGCCTGGGCGCACAGCCACCGATGTCCGAGTGGGGCGCGATGATCGCTTCCGGGCGCCAGTTCATATTTGACCAGTGGTGGGTGGCTGCGGGGCCCGGCGTGGCGATCCTGTTGGGCAGCCTGGCCTTCAACCTGGTGGGCGACGGCCTGCGCGACGTGCTCGACCCGCGCAATGGCTGATCTCGCCATCGACAACCTGACGGTCACCTACCCCTCCGCAACGGGGCCGGTGGAGGTGGTGAAGGCGGTCTCGTTGCGCATGGGCTCCGAACGCGTGGGCATCGTGGGCGAGTCCGGCTCCGGCAAATCGACATTGGCGCGTGCCATCCTGGGTCTGGTCCCCGCGCCCGGGGTGGTGAGGGTGGACCGGATGCATTTCGACGGTCTCGACCTCACGCAACAAAGTGCATCCGGCTGGCGCGCGATCCGGGGCCGGCGCATCGCGATGATCCTGCAGGACCCGAAGTTCTCGCTCAACCCGGTGCTGCGGGTCGGCACCCAGATTGCCGAGGCAGGCCTGCTGCACCGGCTGTTTCCCCGCGGGGAGGCACGCCAGCGCGTGCTCGACATGCTGGTCACGGTGGGCGTGGACCGCCCGGAGCGCGTGATCGAATCCTATCCGCACCAGTTGTCGGGCGGCATCGGCCAGCGCGTCATGATCGCCGCCATGATGATGGCGCAGCCCGGGCTGATCATTGCCGATGAGCCCACGTCGGCGCTGGACGTCATGGTGCGGGGCCAGGTACTGGGCATGATGGACCAGGAGGTGCGCAAGCGGGGCATGGGCATGCTGATGATCAGCCACGACCTGAACATGGTGGTGAATTTTTGCGACCGCGTGCTGGTGATGTACCGCGGCGCCGTGGTCGACAGTTGTGCCGCCAGGGATCTGTACCAGTCGACCCATCCGTATACCCAAGGCCTGCTCAATTGCCTGCCTACCGGTGCGCAGAACGGCAGCAGGCTCGCCACCATCGACCGCCAGCTGGTGGACCACACGGTGGGCCTGGCATGAACCCGGCGCGAGC
>JANNDB010000806.1:0-5082 GCA_031387285.1 Betaproteobacteria bacterium
GGCAAACACCTGGATCTCGACATGGCGCGGCTCGATGACCGCGCGCTCCAGCAGCACCGTGGACGAACCAAACGCTGCCTGCGCCTCGGAGCGCGCGCTGGCCAGCGCTGCGTCAAAGGCGTCCTGCGATTCGACCAGGCGCATGCCTCTGCCGCCGCCGCCGGCCGTGGCCTTGATCATCAGCGGAAATCCGGTCTGTTCCGCCTGCGCGCGCAACCAGGCGCCGTCCTGCAGCGCGCCGTCGTAACCGGGTACACACGGCACACCGGCCACCTGCATCAGCTGTTTGGCGCGGGCCTTGTCACCCATGGCGCGAATGGCATTGGCCGGGGGGCCGATCCATGCCAGGCCGGCGTCTGCGACGGCCTGCGCGAAGTCGGCGTTTTCAGCCAGAAATCCGTAACCCGGATGCACTGCCTGCGCGCCGCTGGCCCGAGCGGCAGCGATGATGGACGCGATGTTCAGGTAGGAGTCGCTCGGCGCGCCTGCGCCGATGCGCACCGCGTGGTCGGCCTGCAACACGTGTTGCGCCCCGTCGTCAGCGTCGGAAAAGACGGCGATAACGCGGTAGCCCAGGCGTCGCGCGCTCTTCTGGATGCGCAGGGCGATTTCGCCCCGGTTGGCAATCAGGACGGAGTCGAAACGTTTCATTGGGCTGCCTGCACCTGCAATCGGAGACCGTGGTTTTGCGTCATGGCCTGGCCACCCCGAACTGCATCGGGCGCAGCTTGCGCCGCGCCGCCTCGTCGGCCAGCGTCAGGCACAGTCCCAGCACCGAGCGGGTGTCGCGCGGGTCGATCACGCCGTCGTCGAGCATCAGGCTGGAAGTGACGATGGCGCTTTGCTGGCGCTCGAAGGTATCGACAATGGTTTTCTCCTGTGCCACCAACGCGGCCTCGTCCACCGGCAAACCTTTGCGGCGCGCGCCGGCTTCGGCCACGATGCGCATTGTCGTCGCGGCCTGTTCACCTCCCATGACCGCGGTGCGCGCATTCGGCCAGGAAAAAAGGAAGCGGGGGTCGTAGCCGCGACCGCACATGCCGTAGTTGCCGGCGCCATAAGAAGCGCCGCACATGATGGTGAATTGCGCCACGCTGGCGTTGGCCACAGCCTGGATCATCTTGGAGCCGTGTTTGATCATGCCGCCACGCTCGTAGGCCTGGCCCACCATGTAGCCGGTGGTGTTCTGCAGGTAGACCAGTGGCGTGCCGCTCTGGCAGCAGGCCTGGATGAAATGGGTGGCCTTGTTGGCGCCGTCCGGGTCGAGCGGGCCATTATTGGTGATGATTCCCACCGCGTGGCCTTCGATGCGGGCGTGCCCGACCACGGTCGCCGGCCCATACAGGGCCTTGAACTCCAAAAACTCCGATGCGTCGACGATGCGCCAGACCACTTCGCGCATGTCCGTTGGCTTGCGTCCGTCTGCCGACATGATGCCCAGCAGCTCCTGTGCGTCCAGTTGGGGAGGTGGCGCCAGCGGTAGCGCAGGCGCCATGGCCAGGTGGCGGCTCCACTGCAGGCGCTCGACTACGGCACGCGCCAGTCGCACGCCATCGGCGTCGTTCTCGGCCATGTATTCGCCCAGGCCGGAGACCGACGTGTGCATCTCGGCGCCCCCCAGCTCCTCTTCAGTGGCGATCTCGCCCGTGGCGGCCTTGAGCAGGGGTGGCCCGGCCAGGAAGGCGCGCGCCCGGCCGCGCACCATGATCACGTAGTCCGACAGGCCGGGCATGTAGGCGCCGCCCGCGGTGGACGAACCGTGCACGATGGTCACCACGGGCAGGCCGGCTGCCGAGAGACGCGCCAGGTTGCGAAATATGCTTCCCCCGCGCACAAAACCTTCCACCCGGTAACGCAGCAGGTTTGCGCCGGCGCTCTCCACCAGATGCACGAACGGCAGGCGGTTTTCCAGCGCCAGGTGCTGCGCGCGAAGCATCTTGTCCAGACCCATGGCGCGCATCGAGCCGGCCTCTATGCCGGAGTCGGATGCAACTAGCACACACCGCGTACCGCTGACCATGCCGATGCCAGTGATCACACCCGCGCCGGGAATGCATTTGGCCGGGTCCGGGTGGTCCATGCCGTAACCCGCCAAAGTGGAGAGTTCGAGGAAACTGCTGCCGGGGTCGAGCAGCATGGCGATACGTTCGCGCGGCAGCAACTGGCCGCGTTTTTCAAACAGTGGGCGGGACTGCGCCGAGCGGTCCCGGGTGCGCTGCTCGAGTGCCCGTACTTCGGCGAGTATGCCCAGGGTGTGGTCCCGATTGCAGGCGAAAGCCTCGCTCAGGGGGTCGATGCGGGTGTCGATCAAGGGCATGCGTCTGGGTGGTCATGGCCGCTGCGGTGGCGGCTGGCTCTGCAAAAGTCACTGATTATTGTTCGGTTCGGCCCGGGGTATGTCACGCTGGGGACGGTTTTGGCTGATCCGCCGTACGATGATCCAATCCGATTTCGGGGCGGCCGCTGTCACCGGCCCGCACAATCGCCATTCATGAGCATTCAACGCAAAGCCTGCATCGCCGGCGCCTTCGAACACCCGACGCGCAAGGCCCCGGACAAGACCGTCGCGCAGTTGCATGCCGAGAGCGCGCGTGGTGCGCTGCTGGACGCCGGCCTGTCGCTGCAGGATGTGGACGCCTATTTCTGCGCCGGCGACGCTCCGGGTCTGGGCGGCTTGAGCATGGCCGACTACATCGGCATCCATCCGCGCCATGTGGATTCGACTGACACGGGCGGTTCCTCCTATCTGATCCATGTGGCGCATGCCGCGCAGGCCATTGCCATGGGCAAATGCAATGTGGCCCTGATCACGCTGGCGGGGCGGCCGCGCTCCGAGGCGTCAAGCGGCACGCAGCCCCGCAACTGGGGCCCGAACGTGCCTGATGTGCCGTTCGAGGCGCCGTTTGGCGCCGTTACCGTCAACATGTATGCCATGGTGGCGATGCGCCACATGCATGACTGGGGCACCACGCCCGAGCAGCTCGCCTGGATCAAGGTGGCCGCATCCCACCATGCGCAGCACAACCCGCAGGCCATGCTGCGCGACGTGGTCACCGTGCAGGACGTGCTCGCTTCCCCGCTGATTTCCGACCCACTGCGCCGTCTCGACTGCTGCGTGGTGAGCGACGGCGGCGGCGCGCTGGTTGTGACCCGGCCGGAGATCGCGCGCGCGCTCAAGCGCCCGGTGGTGAATGTGCTGGGTGCGGGCGAGGCCATCAAGGGCCAGGAGAGCGGGCAGATCGACCTCTCCTTTTCGGCCGCGGCCTGGTCGGGTCCCGCGGCATTTGCCGAAGCCGGGGTGAAACCTGCCGACATCCAGTACGCCTCGATCTACGACAGCTTCACCATCACCGTACTGATGCAGTTGGAAGACTTGGGCTTTTGCGCCAAGGGCCAGGGGGGCCGATTTGTCGCCGATGGCAACCTGATCTCCGGTGTCGGCAAGCTGCCTTTCAACACGGACGGGGGAGGCCTGTGCAACAACCATCCGGCCAACCGCGGCGGTATCACCAAGGTGATTGAAGCGGTGCGCCAGTTGCGCGGTGAGGCCCATCCGGCGGTGCAGGTGCCCAACTGCAGCCTCGCGCTGGCCCAGGGCACGGGAGGTGTGCTGGGTGCGCGCCATGCCAGCGCCACGCTGATACTGGAAAGGGGATGATCCGCAATGGCTGAACCGGCAAGCGTGCAACGCACCATCCCTGCGCCCACCGTCTACCCGGATAGCGCGCCGTTCTGGGCCGCCACCGGAGAAGGCCGCCTGTTGCTAAAGCATTGCCTCTCCTGCGGCAAAGCGCATTGGTATCCGCGCCCCCAGTGCCCGCTGTGCATGAGCGATCAGACCGAGTGGAGAGAGTCTCTCGGCCAGGGCAGTATCTACTCGTTCAGCATCTGCCGACGTGTCGGGCCTGCGCCCTTTGTGATCGCCTATGTGCGGCTGGACGACGGCATCACCCTGCTGACCAACATCGTGGACTGTGACTTTGACGCCCTGCGAATCGGGGACCGCGTCCGGCTTGTCATGCAGGCCAGTGAAAGCGGCGTGAACGTGCCGATGTTCACGCCGGTGTAGTCAGGGCCGCTCAGGACAGCAACTGCTTGCGCGCGCGGTGCAGGCGCACAAACAGGTTGTCTTCACTGATCGATAGAGCCTCGCATACCGCATCGGCGCTTTCGTCCTGCAGGATGCGCATGTGCACCACCTCACGCAGGGATTCGGGCAGCCCGTTGATGCGCTCCAGCGTCTGCGCCAGCCGCTGCCGCTGCTCGGCGATCTCGTCGGGCTGCGGGTTGGGGCAGGCGATGGCGTACGCGCCTTCGTCTTCGTTGTCCAGTTCCAGGCTGTCGGTGCGGGCGCGCTGGCGCACCAGATCGACAATCTTGTTCTTCAGGATGGCGGTGAGCCAGGACTTCAGCGCCGAGCGACCCGCGAAGGCCGCACGGCCGGACAGAACGGCCTCGAATACATCGTGCACCACGTCTTCGGCCAGCATCGGGTCGTGCAGGCGGGTCTTGGCGAAACGCACCAGCGCATTGCGGTGCGAGAACATTTCGCTCCAGTCGACCGGAAAGCCCATTGCCGGGTTGAAGGCTGCGGCGGATGGGTAGGTGGCGGTGGTGTGCATGTTGGGCCCCGGCGGTGTGTGTCGATGCACTGACTGTGGCCGCGCCGCCTCGCACCAGGGTCCCGCAATGTCACAGGGAGATAACATTTGGGTAAGAAACCCATGCGCGAGCCGACAATCAGCCATGCCTTCCACCATCCTTGTCGCCGAAGATCAGACCGATATTCGCGATTTGCTGGTGATGAACCTGCGCAATGCGTCCTATGACGTAACGGCGGTGGCAGACGGCGTGGCGGCGCTGGCCAGCCAGAATGAAGTGGCCAGCGACCTGCTGATCCTGGACTTGATGATGCCGGGAATGGATGGCCTGGAGGTGTGCAAGGCGCTGCGTGCGCGCGGACGCGCCACGCCGATCCTGATGCTCACTGCCAAGTCCACCGAACTCGACCGGGTGCTCGGGCTGGAGCTTGGCGCCGACGATTACCTGACAAAACCGTTTTCACTGGCTGAATTGTTGGCG
>JANNDB010000849.1:0-2155 GCA_031387285.1 Betaproteobacteria bacterium
GCTGACCGGGCACCTGGTGCTGGCCACCCTGCACACCAACGACGCGGCCAGCGCCGTGACGCGCCTGATCGACATGGGCATTGAGCCATTCCTGCTGAGCTCGTCGCTGCTCGGAGTGCTGGCCCAGCGGCTGGTGCGCAAGTGGTGTGTGTCGTGCAAAGGCAGCGGTTGCGTCACCTGCGGGCAGACCGGCTACGCCGGGCGTACGGGCATCTACGAACTGCTGGTTGCCAACGACGCGATCCGCGCCCAGATCCATGCGGCCGCGTCCGAGGCCGACATCCGCGCCGCTGCGATGGCGGCAGGCATGACCCTGATGCGCGAGGACGGCGAGCGCCTGGTGCGCGCCGGCGTTACCAGCGCCGAGGAAGTCGTACGCGTAACGCGCGATTGAGAGTCTGAGATGCCCGCCTTTTCCTACGAGGCCATCGACGCCCAGGGGGCGGCGCGCAAGGGCGTGCTGGAGGCGGAAACCGCACGCGCGGCGCGTAGCGCGCTGCGGATTCAGGCGCTCGTGCCCCTGCGCGTCGAGCAGGTGGGAGCGCTGGCCGGGGCGGTGGATGGCGAACCGGCGGGAGCGCTCGCCGGGCGACTGCAGCGCGGGCGACGGGTACTGGATGCGGCCGGGTTGGCGGTATGGACGCGCCAGCTTGCTGGGCTGGTGTCTGCCAGCCTGCCGCTGGAACGTGCCCTCACGGCCCTGTGCGACGGTGCGCAGGATCCGCGCCTGCGCGATCTGGTGGCGGCCTTGCGGGCGGAAGTCAACGCAGGCAACAGCTTCGCCAAGGCCTTGTCACTGCATCCCCGCGAGTTCTCTGACATATATGTCGGTGTGATCGCGGCAGGCGAACACAGCGGCGGCCTGGGCCTGGTGCTGGAGCGACTGGCCGACGACCTTGCGCAACAACTCGAACTCAAGGCGCGCCTGGTCGGGGCCGCGCTGTACCCGGCCATCGTCACCGTGGTGGCCATCACCATCGTGCTTTTTCTGGTGGCCTACGTGGTGCCGCAGGTGGCCGGCGTCTTTGCCGGCACGAAGAAGGCACTGCCCTTTCTGACGGTTGCCATGCTGGCGATTGGCCATGCGGTGCGCTCATGGGGTCTGTTGGCGCTCATGCTGCTGGCCGCAGGCGTGCTGGTGCTGCGGCAGATGTTGCGTGTGGAGCGCGTGCGCGAGCGATTTGACTCGGCACTGCTGAATCTGCCCCTGCTGGGCTCACTCGCGCGGGGCTACAACGCCGCGCGTTTTGCCACCACGCTGGCGCTGCTGGCCGGAGCCGGCGTGCCGATACTGCGCGCCTTGCAGGCAGCGGCCGAAACGCTGGGCAACCGGGCTATGCGCGCCGACGCCTTGACCGCGCTGGTCCAGGTGCGCGAAGGCGCTCCGTTGGCTGTTGCGCTTTCGCGCCACCCCCGCTTTCCAGGCCTGTTGGCGATGTTTGCGCGTCAGGGCGAACAGACCGGGCAATTGCCGCTGATGCTCCAGCGCGCGGCCGAGCAACTCGGCAATGAAGTGCAGCGCCGGGCGCTGCGGCTGGCAACCATTCTGGAGCCAGCGCTGATTGTGGTGATGGGTGCGGTGGTGCTGCTGATTGTGTTGGCGGTGCTGCTGCCCATCATCCAGCTCAACCAGCTGGTGCGTTGACGGCCGGGCCTTCCACGATCCGCAGCCAGTTCCAGCGCTGCTGGTAACTGAGCGCCTTCTGCCGGAACAGATCGCGGTGATCCTTGAGGCTGTTCGGCCGCAGAATGCCCCGGTACAGGTCGGACAGGCCGTAGGGCGCGTAAAGCGGCGTTGCGTCCAGGCTGGCGCCAAGCCGCAGGCCGACACAGGTACAGGGCACCAGGAAGCGTTCGATGCCTTCTTGCGCGCTGCCCAGCGGCTCGTAATCAAAGCCAAAAAACTCCGGATACCACGTGTGCACGCGGGCCTGATTCTTGACTTCGATGGGCAGGCCCAGATCACCACACTGCGCCTGCACCCTGGCATCTACCGCGGCCTCGGCTTCGCTGGAGAGATCCGACGCGTCGTAATAAAAGACGTCGTAGTCCTTGATGCCGGTCTGCGGTGCGCGGCCGCTCTGCAGGTTCCAGACGGTCTGAAAGAGACACCCGGCAACCAGCCAGGCGTCCGGCAGATCCAGTGCGGGCAGGC
>JANNDB010000322.1:0-15594 GCA_031387285.1 Betaproteobacteria bacterium
CTTTTCTGCCCCCCTCCCCGCTGGTGACGGGTAGCTCCAACCAATGGGACATACCCCTGCGCGAAGCTGCAGGCGGATGGGTGCGTGTCGCCGTCGTGTCCATGGGCAACCCGCACGCGGTGCTTCTGGTGGATGACGTGGACCACACCGACGCGGCGCAGCTGGGGGCGGCCATCCAGCGTCAACCGGCGTTCCCGCAAGGCGTCAATGTCGGGTTTCTGCAGATTGTGGACCGACGTAACGTCAAGTTGCGTGTCTACGAACGTGGCGCGGGCGAGACACTGGCGTGTGGCACGGGCGCCTGCGCTGCGGCGGTAGCGGGCAGTCAGCTTGGACGGCTCGATGCGCGCGTTGACGTGATAACACGCGGCGGCATCCTGTGCGTCGAGTGGGCAGGCGGCGCGTCCCCGGTGCTGCTGTCCGGCCCTGCCATGACGGTATTTAGCGGTGAAATTGACATTCCAGACAACCTATGAACCATCCCCTGACGCACCCGATCACAGAAGACGACATCGCCAACTACCTGGTGCACACGCCAGACTTTTTTGAGCGGCACGCCGAACTGCTGGCTGCCATACACCTGACCAGCCCGCACAACAAGAGGGCGGTGAGCCTGCAGGAACGACAAGCCGAGATGCTGCGAGACAAGATCAAGCTGCTTGAACACCGCCTGATGGACATGATCCGCCATGGCAACGAAAACACCCTGCTGTCGGAGCGCCTGTTGCGCTGGGCGGCCAGCCTGTTCAACACGGTTGATGCGGCAGCCATTCCAGGCGAAATGGCAGCGCAGATTCGCGATCAGTTTTCTGTTCCGCAGGTGGCGATCAAGGTCTGGGGCGGCTCCAGTGCGCATGCCGGCGCAGGCTTTGCGCAGGGCGTCAGCGAAGATGCCAAAGTCTTTGCCAACTCCCTGGCCGAGCCGTTTTGCGGAGCAAACACCGGATTCGAGGCAGTCACCTGGCTGGCCGAGCCTGCGTCGGCCGCCTCAATCGCCTTGCTGCCTTTGCGCGATGGTGCGCAGGGTCCGTCAGGCGCTGCCATTGGCATGCTGGTGTTGTCTTCACCGGACCCGCAGCGCTTTCGTACCGGTATGGGCACAGATTTCCTGCAACGGGTGGCAGACGTTGCCGGCGCGGCGCTGAGCCGCCTGCGCTAGGCGCCCGGCAACGCGCGGATCTGTCATGCAATCGGCATCCGGCATGCAGGAACCTGAAGAGTATCCAACGGATGCCCTGGTCACGCGCTACCTGGAACATGGCCGGGTACAACGACGCCTCGCCCATCGCACACTGACTCTGTATGCGCTGGACCTGTACAAGCTGCAAGTGCTCGCCCTGGCCGCCGCCGTGGAGCTGCCCGCAGTGGAAAACCAGCACGTGCGGCGCTGGGTGGCGCAAATGCACGCCAAAGGACGTAGCGGGCGAGGCATTGCACTGATCCTTTCGGGATGGCGCGGTTTCTACGCCTGGCTTGGGCGCGAAGGTCTGGTACGCGGCAATCCGGTACAGGACGTGCGGGCGCCCAAGGCTGCGCGCCCCTTGCCAAAGGCCTTGAGTGTTGACGACGCCGTGCAACTGGCAAATTTCGCCCATGCCGGTGATGACCCCTGGCTGGAGGCGCGCGACGCCGCAATCGTCGAACTCCTGTACGGCGCCGGCCTGCGTGTCAGTGAGGTCACTGGGCTCGACAGAGTCCCCAACGGCAGTTCGCGCGGCTGGATCGACATGCAGGCTTCCGAAGCCCATGTTTTGGGGAAGGGCGCCAAAAGGCGCACCATTCCGGTCACCGGCAAAGCCATGGAGGCCGTCGCGCGCTGGCTGAGCTGCCTCGACACGCACGATCCTGGCGGCCAGAACGCCCTGTTTGCAGGACGCAATGGCACGCGCCTCAGCGCCCAGTCGATCTGGCAGCGACTGCGTCGGCGCAGCCGGCTCGCCCAGTTGCCGGCCCCGGTGCATCCGCACATGCTGCGGCATTCGTTTGCCAGCCATGTGTTGCAGTCCAGTGGCGACCTGCGCGCCGTGCAGGAGTTGCTGGGGCACGCCAATATCAGTACCACGCAGGTCTATACGCGCCTGGATTTCCAGCATCTGGCGCGGGCCTACGACGCTGCGCATCCGCGCGCAAAAGCCAGAAAACCCGCATGAAGAGCCTGCGCCTGCGCGAGGGCAAGGAGCGCTCGCTGCTGCGGCGTCATCCCTGGATCTTCGAGTCCGCCATTGCCCGCGGCAGCGCCGATCCGGGCGAAACGGTCCGGGTGGAGTCGCACGCAGGGGAGTTCCTGGCCTGGGCCGCGTTCAGCCCGCAATCCCAGATTCGCGCGCGCGCCTGGAGTTTCGATCCACAGCAGCGGATCACCGCGCCGTTTTTCCAGACACAGGTCGAGCGGGCCGTGGCGGCGCGTGCATTGTTTGATATTCCAAGCAATGCCATGCGCCTGGTCCATGGTGAATCCGATGGCTTGCCCGGCCTCGTTGTGGACCGGTATGCCGATACGCTGGTGGCGCAGTTTCTATCGGCCGGCGCGCAGCGCTGGAAGGAGACGCTCGCCGACGCACTGCTTGCAGTGACCGGTCTGCATCGTTTGTATGAACGCTCGGATACGAGTACCCGGGCGCTGGAAGGCTTGCCGCAAGCCCGGGGTTGGCTGCGTGGTGACGGCCCTACCCGCCTGACGTTGCAGGAACACGGATGGGACCTTGCCGTGGATATCGCAACCGGCCACAAGACCGGGTATTACCTTGACCAACGTGACAGCCGCAACCTTTTTGCGGCAACAACCCGGCGCCGCGGGTTTGAGCGGGTGTTGAACTGTTATTGCTACAGCGGCGGATTCAGTGTCGCCGCGCTCGCCGGTGGCGCGGCCCACGTCACATCGATCGATTCTTCAGGTTCTGCCTTGCAGATGGCACAGGACAACATTGCGCTGAACGGCTTTGACGCCGCACGCAACGAATTCAACGAGGGCGATGTGAATGCCGCACTACGCCAGTTCCACACACAGGGCCGGCACTTCGACGCCATCGTGCTCGATCCACCTAAGTTTGCGCCCACTATCGCGCATGCCGAGCGCGCTGCTCGTGCGTACAAGGATATCAACCGGCTGGCCCTGCGCATTCTGGAGCCCGGTGGGGTGTTGTTCACCTACTCCTGTTCCGGTGGCATCAGCGCAGATTTGTTTCACAAGATTGTGGCGTCAGCCGGCATTGACGCCGGCGTGGACGGGTTCATCAGCGACCGTCTTGGCGGCGCACCAGATCATCCGATGACCATCAACTTTCCCGAAGGGGAGTACTTGAAAGGTCTGGTTGTCGTACGCAAATAGCCCGAGGCGCTCTTGCCCGGTACACTGCGTCCCTAGGCGTCTCGCCCAGCGCGCACGGCCCAACCTGGCCGACCTGCACACCCTACCCCGTTCACAGGAATTCCCATGAGTCTCATACCCGCAACCATCCTGACCGGCTTTCTGGGTTCCGGCAAGACAACCTTGCTCAAGCGCGTGCTGTCCGAGGCCCATGGCCAGAAAATCGCCGTCATTGAGAACGAGTTCGGCGAAGAGAACATCGACAGCGAGATTCTTGTGTCAGACGTCAAAGAGCAGATTATTCAAATGAATAATGGCTGTATTTGCTGCACGATACGCGAAGATTTGCGCAGTACGCTGCAAGATCTTGCGGAAAAGAAACGCAAGGGCGAATTGGACTTCGACCGCGTGGTAATCGAGACCACCGGCCTGGCCGACCCGGGCCCGGTGGCGCAGACGTTCTTCATGGACGATGAAATCGCCGAAAGTTACCTGCTCGACTCGGTCCTGACACTGGTGGATGCCAAACATGCCGTCGGCCAGTTGAACGACCGCCAGGAAGCGCGCCGCCAGATTGGATTTGCTGACCAGATATTTATCAGCAAGTCTGACCTGGTCGCCAAGGATGAGGTTGACGCCCTGATGCACCGCATCAAGCACATGAACCCGCGCGCCCCCCAGCAGACCGTCCATTTTGGCGAGGTACCGCTGGCCAGCGTGTTCGACCTGCGCGGCTTCAACCTCAATACCAAGCTGGAAATCGATCCGGACTTCCTCAAGGAGGACGACCATGGTCATGCGCACGACCATGGCCATGACCATGCGCACGGGGAGGCGTGTGACCATCCCTCCCACCAGCACGAAGGTGGGCATCACCACCACCACGACGACGACGTCAAGAGTTTTGTATTCCGCTCCGAGCGGGCTTTTGACGCAGCCAAGCTGGAGGATTTTCTGGGCGCCATCGTCAATATCTATGGCCCGCGCATGTTGCGCTACAAGGGCGTGCTCAACATGAAGGGCACGGAACGCAAGGTGATATTCCAGGGCGTGCATCAACTGATGGGCAGTGATCTGGGTCCGGCCTGGGCCAAGGACGAAAAGCGGCTCAGCAAGATGGTTTTCATCGGGATCGAGCTGCCCCGTGAAATCTTCCTGCAAGGCCTGGAGCAGTGTCTGCTCTGACAGAGTCGGCACACTCGTGCAATCGGGGGACGGGCGCGCTGATTTGTTGCATGGCGGCGCTGGAATTGCGCCGCAAGCCTGTACACTCGCGCGCCACCATGGTGATTGACAAGCGGCCCGCACAAAGTCCGGACCTGTCCGCGGCGACGGGCCGCCCGGGCCGTTGTGGCACGCACCATGGATATGGGTACATCGTCAGGCACGCGCAGGTAGGTCCTGCCAGGAGTCAACAGTGAAAAGCAGTTCCGACAAAGCCAGGAAGGCGGCCAAGCCCAAGTCTGGCAGCAAGAAGGTCGTCAGCAAGCCGGTAGCCAAGGCGCCGGCAGTCAAGTCTGCCAAGAAAGCAGCCAAGCCAGCCGTCAAGAAAGTGACAAAGGCAGCGGGCAAGCCGGCGGCCAGGCCCAAGGCCAAGGCGCAAAGTCCCGCAGCCAAAACTGCGGCACCGGCCAAGCGCAAGTCAGCGCCCGCTGACAGCGTCAAGGCGTTGCCAAGATCCGCAGCCGCCAAAGCCGCGGTCCCCGTGAAGGCTGCGCCAAAGAAGGCGGCCCCTACCGTTCCCCCGGGGACATCCAAACCCCCAGTGAAAGCAGCCGTCGCAGTGATTGTCAAGACCCCCAGCAAACCAGTTCCCGCCCCGCCACCCGTTGCCGCCCCCACCCCGCCTGTGTTGGCCCCTGGCGCGGTAGCGCAGCGCGCTGGCCGCCCGTCGTCCCGCCTGGCTTCCCTCACCGTTCCCTCCATGGCGCAGTCCGTCGCGTCGACCGCCGCAAAGGCGAGTTACTCTCAGTTGCCGACAGCGCCGCTGATCATTCCGCCCGTCCATTCCGCAGCGCGCAAGGATCCCAAACTCGCCAACAACTGGAAAACCAAATCGGCCGAACAGTTGACGGATGCCGAGTTGCTGGCGATGCCCGATTCCGAGTACATGAACGAAAAGCAGCTGGCAGCGTTCCGGCTGAAACTCGTTGCGCTCAAGCAGGGCATCCTCAACAGTGCCGGAGAAACGACGGAGCACCTGCGCGAGGACACCGTCGTAGTCCCCGACCCGGCGGATCGCGCCACCATCGAAGAAGAACATGCACTGGAACTGCGCACGCGGGACCGCGAGCGCAAGTTGCTCAAGAAGATCGAGCAGTCCATTGACCTCATCGATGCGGGCGACTACGGCTACTGCGATGAGACCGGCGAACCGATCGGGGTTGGACGCCTGCTGGCACGCCCGACAGCGACACTTTCGCTGGAGGCGCAACAACGCCGCGAACTCAAGCAGAAAATGTTTGGCGACTGAGGGCAGGCCAAACAGGCGCCGACCAGGGGTATCGCTCAAGGGCGGTAGCCTGCCGAATAATCGTCAGAAACCGCCACTAATACGGTGGCGTAGCCTTGGGTGTTCTGCGTAAAATTGGGTTTCTCGCTCCATCGATCCATGTCCACCAAAGACACCCCCCCAACCGGACTGTTCTCCAAGGTCGCGAAATTTGTTCGCAACCCCACCACGAACTGGACGGATCTGGACAAGCTCGATCCGGAGCCAGAGCAGGGTTACAGCAAGCAGGCACTCAAGGAGATGATCGAGCGCAAGCGGCAAAACGACTTTGTCCGCAAACGCGAGTTCGATCACCTGCGCAAACTGCGCAACCGTGATCCCTCGGCTGGCAGCCCGGAACTGGCTGGGCGTCCGTCCTACTTCCAGAGCAGCCTGCCGGCCAACCCCGGCGAGCGCGCGATGACGATCAAGAAGATCGATGATATTGAAGCGCAGATGTCCAACCAGTGGTGGCAGGGCAAGGGAGATGCGGCCAAGGGCGCCGGTGCGCCGGCGTCTGCTGCTGCGAACGCTCATGCTGCCCCAGCGTTGCCCAAGCAAGCCACTAAAGAGGCCGTAGCCGCAAGCCCCGAGGCCGACCAGGCATATGCGGCGACCAAGGTCGCGCCTCTGAGCGACATCAGCTACGCCGCAACCAAACTGGCACCGATGTCCGACATCAGCTATGCGGCTACCAGTCTCGCGCCCATGGCGCGGGATGGCGAACCGGCGGGTCAGGCCGATTTCATGCCGACCCAGACCAACTCGTCGTTCGGGCGTATGGGCGCAGGATTCGTGAACTCGCGTTCAGCGGCAGAGGAGGCGGTCGCCGCAGCTCCGGATCCGGAACTCGAGGAAGCAGCCATCCGGTTTGCCAACGGTGACCATGCGGGCGCCGAGAGCAGCCTCATGGGCGCATTGCATGAGTCCGGGCAACCGCCCGAAAAGTCCGATTCCTGGACATCGGCGCTGTTTGACCTGTACCGTGCAACCGGCCAGCAGGCACGCTTTGACAACGTCGCCATAGACTACGCCGAGCGCAGCGGCCGCTCCGCCCCTGCCTGGTTCTCCATCCCCGAGCGGCTGGGCATGAACGACAACAGCGCCATGGCGCGCACGGTGCCATCACGCCTGACGGACGACCCGTTGTGGACCAGTCCGCGCATATTCGAGCGCGGATCGATTGACGAACTGCAACTGGCGATTGCCAACGCGCCGCAGCCCTGGCTTCTCGATTGGCGCGCATTGCAACAACTTGACGCCAGCGCCTGTGAACCCCTCGCAGCACTGTTTGCCCAATGGTGCGGCAGCGTCGTGTCGTTGCGGTTCCAGGGCGCGCAGTCGCTTGAGCGCGTGCTGCGCGCCTTGACACCGTCAGGCGCCAAGGACAATGGTCAGGCGGTCTGGCGCCTGCGCATGGATGCGCTGCGCCTGATGGCAATGCAGGATGAGTTCGAGTTGGTGGCACTGGACTACTGCGTCACCTACGAGGTCTCGCCGCCAGCATGGCAGGATGTGCGCTGCACTTTCGAGCACGAAGCGCCAGAAGAGTCGGACAGTGCGCTCGCGCCGTCCGGCACGATATCGGTTGCCGCTGCGCAGGCAGCCACGGGTCCGGCGAACAGCTTGACACCGGACGTCGAGCCGGCGCCGGTCGTCGAGTTGGTCGGTGAGATTGTGGGCGAGGCAACAGAAGCCCTGGAGCGCCTGGAAGCCGCCCGGGCCGGCTCCGATCGTCTGGTGATTTCCTGTGCCAACCTGATTCGTGTCGACTTCTCGGCTGCCGGCAGCATCCTGAACTGGGTCGCGTCGCGCCAGGCAGAAGGTTGCCACCTCCAGTTTCGCGACGTGCACCGGCTGGTGGCCGCGTTTTTTCACGTCATCGGCATCAACGAATACGCCAGGATTGTCCTGCGCGCCACCTGAGCCGCCGGCCGGATGGCCCACTCGCCAGGGTTGCCCGCTTATGCAAGACCCTGATTCAGCTGCACATGGAACAATTTCACGGCACCACCATCATCAGCGTTCGTCGAACGACGCCGGACGGACCAGCTGTCGCCATCGGCGGCGACGGCCAGGTCACTTTGGGGAACATCGTTGTCAAGGGCACGGCGCGCAAGGTGCGCAAGCTCTACCACGGTCGCGTGCTGGCCGGATTTGCCGGAGCCACGGCAGACGCGTTCACCCTGTTCGAACGCTTTGAGGCCAAGCTGGAGAAACACCAGGGTCATCTGGTGCGTTCGGCCATCGAGTTGACAAAGGATTGGCGCACTGACCGCGTGTTGCGCCGGCTGGAGGCCATGTTGGCCGTAGCCGACAAGGACACCTCACTGATCATCACCGGCAATGGTGATGTGCTGGAGCCCGAAAACGGCATCGTGACGATTGGATCCGGCGGCGCCTACGCCCAGGCGGCAGCGATAGCCTTGCTCGCGCACACCGACATGTCGGCACGGGACATCGTGCGCAGATCGCTGGAAATCGCCGGCGAGCTGTGCATCTACACCAACATGCACCACACCATCGAGACCCTGCCTTGAGCCTGCGGGAGGCTATCCCTCAGACGCGACGGCTTGCACTCGCCTGCCCAGAAAGTAACCATGTCATCAATGACTCCACAGGAGATCGTGCTGGAACTCGACCGGCATATCGTCGGCCAGGGCCAGGCCAAACGCGCCGTGGCGATCGCGCTGCGCAACCGCTGGCGCCGGCAACAGGTCGATGCCGCGCTGCGAGCGGAAATCACACCGAAAAACATCCTCATGATCGGCCCGACCGGCGTCGGAAAGACAGAAATTGCCCGGCGCCTGGCGCGTCTGGCTGACGCACCATTCATCAAGGTCGAAGCCACCAAATTCACCGAGGTCGGTTATGTCGGAAAGGACGTGGACACCATCATTCGCGATCTGGTTGACGTGGCGGTCAAGCAGACACGGGAAATGGAGAAACGCAAAGTCCAGGCACGGGCAATGGACGCGGCCGAGGAGCGCATCCTTGATGTGTTGGTGCCACCCGCGCGCGACAGCGCAGGCGCCGATGCAGCCGGGAGCCTGACACGCCAGACTTTTCGCAAGAAGCTGCGTGAAGGGCTGATGAATGATCGCGAAATCGAGCTGGATGTTGTCGAGCAACGCCAGCCGCTGGAGATCATGGGCCCCGCCGGCATGGAGGAAATGACCGAGCAGTTGCGCGGCATGTTCGGACAGATGGGCCAGCAGAAAAAGCAGACGCGCAAGTTGCGCATTGCAGACGCATTGAAACTCGTGCAGGACGAAGAGGCGGCAAAGCTGGTGAACGAAGACGAAATCAAGGCAGCAGCCCTGCACTCGGCCGAGCAGAATGGAATCGTCTTCATCGATGAAATCGACAAGGTCACCTCACGCTCGGAGGGAAGCTCGGCCGAGGTGTCGCGCCAGGGCGTACAGCGCGACCTGCTGCCGCTGGTGGAAGGCACGACCGTCTCCACCAAATACGGCGTGATCAAGACCGACCACATCCTGTTCATCGCCTCCGGCGCGTTTCACCTGAGCAAGCCGAGCGATCTGATCCCCGAACTGCAGGGGCGCTTCCCGATCCGCGTCGAATTGCAGTCGCTTTCGGTGAACGATTTCGAGGCGATCCTGACGCAGACCCACGCTTCGCTGGTAAAGCAGTACCAGGCGCTCCTCGCCACTGAAGCGGTGACCATCGTTTTCGAACCGGCCGGCGTGACGCGCCTGGCGCAGATTGCTTTTGACGTGAACGAGCGCACCGAGAACATTGGCGCCCGCCGCCTATCGACAGTCATGGAACGGCTGCTCGACGAGGTAAGTTTCGATGCGACGAACCTGCGCGGGCAGACGGTGACGATTGACACCGCGTATGTGGACACGCGCCTGGGTGCCCTCAGTCTGGATGAGGACCTTTCGCGTTTCATCCTGTAGTTGCTCCATCGCGAGAGGGGCCAGCTTCAAGAATCACATTCATATTTGGCGCTAAGTCCTTAATTTTGAACGGTTTATTGCCAATCTTGCTTGCGATTTCGCTCCTAAGTCGTTGATTTCATTGGAAATTTTTCACGTCACCCTGTTGCAATCGATTGTTTTGCTGATACAGTGCAAAAAAGTGGGATTAAGTGGTGGTCGGTGCCGGCCGATACCACTGTGTGGCCGATTCCGCCAATCGAGGGTGCACTGTCGTGTTTCAAGGGGCTTCGTCTCTCAGTCTGGACGCCAAGGGTAGGCTCTCCGTGCCGACCCGGCATCGGGGCGCGCTGACGGGTCCTGATGGCGGGCAACTCACGATCACACGCCACCCGCACGGCTGTCTGATGGTGTTCCCGCGCGCCGAATGGGAGCGCTTTCGCGAACGCGTCGCAACCCTGCCCATGTCTGCACAGTGGTGGAAACGCATATTCCTGGGCAACGCCATGGACCTCGACATGGATGGCACGGGGCGCGTGCTGGTTTCGCCTGAGTTGCGCCAGGCGGCGGGCATCACACGCGACTGCGTACTCCTGGGCATGGGCAATCACCTGGAGCTCTGGGACAAGGCCCTTTACGAACACGAAGAAGCCAAGGCCATGCAGAGCGACATGCCCGACGTGTTCAAGGAATTTTCCTTTTGAAAGCCGCCTGTGAACAGCGCGCTCACGCACACCACCGTGCTGCTGCACGAGGCGGTAGACGCCCTGCTGGCAGAGGCGTCCGACGGCTCCCCGAGGACCTTCGTGGACGCCACGTTTGGGCGCGGTGGGCACACCCGGCTGATCCTGTCACGTCTGGGCGCCCAGGACCGGCTCATCGCCTTCGACCGCGATCCGCAGGCGGTCGCGTATGCCGCAAGCATCAACGACCCGCGGTTCTCCATTCGGCACCAGGGCTTCGAACAACTGCAGCAGCTGGCTGCCGCCAGCGTAACCGGCATCCTGTTCGATCTGGGGGTGAGTTCTCCGCAGATAGACGACCCCGGACGTGGCTTCAGCTTCCGGTTCGAAGGCCCGCTCGACATGCGCATGGACACCACGCGCGGCCAGAGCGTGGCGCAGTGGCTGCAGGCGGCCTCGGTCGAGGCGATAACGGAGGTGATTCGTGACTATGGTGAGGAACGGTTTGCTGGCGCCGTTGCAAAGGCGATTGTTGCTCGCCGACAGGAACGGCGCCCAGTTTCAACCACCACCGAGCTGGCCCAACTCGTGGCTGGCGCGGTCAAAACCCGCGAGCCGGGCCAGAACCCTGCAACGCGCACATTTCAGGCTCTTCGGATTTTCATCAACGCCGAGCTTGAAGCACTGCAAGAAGCGCTGAAGGCCAGCATGGATGTGTTGCAACCGGGAGGCCGATTGGTGGTGATCAGCTTCCATTCGCTGGAGGACCGCATCGTCAAGCAGTTCATCGCGGGCCACGCGCGCAGCGCCTACGATCGCCGCGTGCCGTTTGCGCCGGCGGCCGCGTTGCGCCTGCAGGACCTGGGCCGCAGCAAGCCTGGCGCGGCCGAGGTTGCCGCCAATACGCGCGCCCGCAGCGCCGTGATGCGCGTGGCACGCCGGAGCGAGGCATGACGCGGCTCAGCATCGTATTGCTGCTGGCCGTGCTGGCCAGCGCGCTCTATCTGGTGAACGTGCAGTACGAATCGCGCCGCCTGTTCAGCGAGCTTGACCGTGCCACATCCGAGGCGCACCAGCTGGATGTCGACCTTGACCGGCTGCAAGTGGACAAGCGCGCGCAGGCAACGCCACTTCGGGTTGAAAAACTGGCGCGCGACAAGCTGCAGATGCGCAGTGCCACTCCGGCCATCACCACCTACGCCAGTTATGGGGCCGAGCCTGGTGGCACACCAGTCAAACGTGGCGACCCTGCCACGACCGGGGTGACACGGTGAATCGCGGCATCCCCTATACGTCAAGCCCGCTGCTGGCCAGCCGCACGCCGGTCTGGCGCAGCAAGTTCATCGTCGCCGCACTGGCGCTGGCGTTTGTCGGCCTGGCGGCCCGCGCCGTGCATATTCAGGTCATTGCCAACGAGTTCTACCAGCGTCAGGGCGAAGTGCGTTTTGCCCGCACCCTGCCCCTGCCGGCCAACCGCGGGCGCATCACCGATCGCAACGGGCTGATCCTGGCCTCCAGCGTACCGGCTCCCAGCATCTGGGCCATTCCGGAAGATGTGCCGCGCGACGCACAGTCGTTGCGCCAACTCGCGCAGTTGCTGGAAATGCCGCTGGCCGATCTGAACCGCAAGCTGGAGGACGAGGACAAGACTTTTGTCTGGCTCAAACGCCAGGTCGACGAATCGGTGGCCCAGAAAATCACTGCGCTCAACCTCAAGGGCATCTACCAGCGCAAGGAATACAAGCGCCAGTACCCTGAAGGGGAAGCGGCTGCCCACGTGGTGGGTTTCACCAATGTCGAAGACAGCGGCCAGGAGGGCATTGAGCTCACTTTCGACAAGGAACTCGCGGGCCGACCCGGCTCACGCCGTGTGATCAAGGACCGCCTGGGGCAGGTGGTTGAGTCGGTCGGTGAGCAAATCGCGCCACAGGATGGGCGCGACCTGCAACTGAGCATCGACAGCAAGGTGCAGTTTTTCGCCTACCAGAAGCTGCGTGACGCCGTGCTGCAGCACAAGGCCAAGGCCGGCAGCGCCGTGGTGCTCGACACCCTGACTGGCGAGGTACTCGCGTTGGCGAACTATCCAAGCTACGTGCCCGACAAGCGGCAGAACCTGAGCGGAGCGCAACTGCGCAACCGCGCGCTGACCGACACCTTCGAGCCAGGCTCGACCATGAAACCGTTCGTCATCGCGCTGGCCCTGGAGAAAGGCCTTGTCACCCCCGAAACCCCGATACAGACGGCGCCGGGCCGGATGATGATCGGCAGCGCCATGATCAGCGACGCGCATCCGCATGGGGTGCTGACAGTCAACGAGGTCATCCAGAAGTCGAGCAACGTCGGCACCGTCAAGATGGCGATGCGCACCGAACCGCGCGAGATGTGGGAGATGTTCAACCACGTCGGCTTCGGCCAGAAACCGGCAGTGCCATTCCCGGGCGCGGTCAGCGGCCGCCTGCGTCCGTTCAAGACCTGGCGTCCGATCGAACAGGCCACCATGAGCTACGGTTACGGGCTGTCAGTCAGCCTGTTCCAGCTGGCACACGCCTACAGCGTGTTCGCGCGCAACGGCGAACTGGTTCCTGTGACGATGCTCAAATCCGACCAGCCCGCCAATGGCGTGCGGGTGGTGGGCAGCGTCAACGCCCAGGCCGTGCTGCACATGCTCCACCTGGTCACCGGCCCGGGCGGCACGGCACCCAAGGCCCAGACGCTGGGCTACTCGGTAGGCGGCAAGACCGGCACCGCGCACAAGCAGGAGGGCAAGGGCTACGCCGACAAGAAGTACCGCGGCTTCTTCGTGGGCATCGCGCCCGTGGACAAGCCGCGCATCGTCGTGGCCATCATGATCGACGAGCCCAGCAACGGCAAGTACTTTGGCGGCGACGTCGCCGCACCGGTATTCAGCGAGACCGTGCAGCAGACCCTGCGCATGCTCGGCGTGACGCCCGACATGGCGGTCAAGCCACAGATCGTCGCGGCAGTCGAGGAGAGCTTCTGATGACGCAACACCTCAGTGCACCACAAGCTGCACGCTGGTTGCGCGATCGCGTCACAGGGTCCCTGCGCACCGACAGCCGGCGCGTCGGGAGCGGAGACGGGTTCCTCGCCTGGCCTGGCGCCCGCCACGACGCACGCGCGCACGTGCAGAGCGCGCTCGCGCAAGGCGCAGCTGCTTGCCTGGTCGAGTATGAGGACTCCCACGCCTATGGTTTTGCCGATGCCCGCATTGCCTCGTGCATTGCGCTCAAGGCCATGAGCGGCCCCATCGCAGACGCGTATTTCGACCATCCGTCGAAGTCCATGCAGGTGCTGGCAGTGACCGGCACGAACGGCAAGACCTCGACCGTGTGGTGGCTGGCGCAGGCCTTGTCGGCGTTGCCAGGCGCTGCGCGCCGGCGCTGCGCAATGGCCGGCACACTGGGGGTTGGTTTTGTCGCCCCGGGCGCGAGTGAAGACCCGCTGGCCAGTCTCGCATCCAGCGGCCTGACCACGCCCGACGCCGTCCTGCTGCAGAGCAGCCTGCACACCCTGCTGCAGGCGGGCGCGCAGGCCTGCGCCATCGAAGCCTCATCCATCGGCATCGAGGAGCACCGGCTGGACGCCACGCACATCGATACCGCCGTGTTCACCAACCTGACGCAAGACCATCTCGACTACCACGGCGACATGGACACCTACGAACGCGCCAAGGAAAAGCTGTTCCACTGGCCAGGGCTGCGCGCTGCCGTGTTCAATGTAGACGACCCCGCAGGCGCACGGCTGGCAGCTTCGCTGGACCACGCCGGACTTGACCTGTGGACCGTATCCGCCCACGGGAGCGCACGCCTTCAGGCGCACGCGATCCGCAACAGCGCCGATGGTCTGCAGTTCATCCTGCGCGAGGGGGATCAGCAGCATGCCGTCGCGACCACGCTGATCGGCGCCTACAACGTGTCGAATCTGCTTGGCGTGGCCGCCACGCTGCGCAGCCTGGGGTTGCCCCTGGCCGACACAGCGGCAGCCTGCGCCAGCGTAAGCGCCGTACCCGGCCGCCTGCAGCGCCTGGTACACCCGGGTACCCCGATGGGCGTGGTGGACTATGCCCACACACCGGATGCGCTGGACAAGGCCATCGCCGCCCTGCGTCCGCTGGCAGACGAACGCGCTGGCCGCCTGTGGTGCGTTTTCGGATGCGGTGGCGACCGTGATCCGCGCAAGCGACCACTGATGGGTCACGCGGCGGCGGCAGCCGACGAAGTCATCGTGACCAGCGACAACCCGCGCAACGAAGATCCACTGGCCATCATCGCCCAGATTGCCACCGGCCTGCGCCAGCATGCGCGGGTCGCGTTCGAGTCGGACCGCGCCCGGGCCATCGCCAGTGCCATTGGCCGGGCAGCCGTCGACGATGTGGTGCTGGTCGCCGGCAAGGGCCATGAGACGGTGCAGGAAATTCGAGGCACGCGTTATCCGTTCTCCGACGAGGCCCAGGTGTTGGCGGCACAGGCGCAACGCGCGGCACCACGGCAACTCGCGGGAGCTGCCGCATGATGACCTTGCTTGACGCCGCCATGGCCCTGCCCGGTGCCGTGCTCCGGGGAAACCCCCAGACCCGCTTTGCGCGCGTCCACACCGACACGCGCACGCTGCGCCCCGGAGACCTGTTTGTAGCCCTTAAGGGAGAACGCTACGACGCGAACCAGTTCCTTGCGCAGGCGCACGCGGCCGGCGCGATGGCGGCACTGTGCCACCCCGGCAGCGGTCTGGCGCAGTCCGGCCTGCCGGGCATCGAGATTGCCGACACAAAAGCCGCGCTGGGCCAACTCGCAGCCCACTGGCGCGCGCGCTTTACGCTGCCGTTGATCGCCGTCACCGGCTCCAACGGCAAGACCACCGTCACGCAGATGCTCGCCGCCATCCTGCGTGCGTGGAAAGGCGACGCCGCGCTGGCCACCCAGGGCAATCTGAACAATGACATTGGCGTGCCGCTCACCCTGCTGCGTCTGCGCGACAGCCATACCGTGGCGGTGCTGGAGCTGGGCATGAACCATCCTGGAGAGATCGCCACTCTCTCCGCCATGGCGCAACCCACGATTGCCCTGGTCAACAACGCGCAGCGCGAGCACCTGGAGTTCATGGGCAGCGTAAGTGCCGTGGCGCGTGAAAACGGCGCCGTACTCTCAGCGTTGCGGGGAGAAAGCCACGCCCACATACCCCCCCAACAACCCA
>JANNDB010000882.1:0-2050 GCA_031387285.1 Betaproteobacteria bacterium
CCCCGGCGCTGCTGCCCCAGCTGCCCGACGTGCCCACGATGGCGGAACAGGGTTTCCCGGTCGGTTTCATCCCGTGGTATGGACTGTTCGGGCCGGCCAGCATGCCTGCAGACCTGGTGCAGCGCCTCAACGCACTGCTCAACAAGTGGCTGGTGCTGCCGGAAACCATGGCTTTGTTTGAACAGAAGCAGAATTCGCCGGCACCCAAGCCCAAGTCGGCCGAGGCCTTTGCGGCCCAGATACAGGCCGAACTGCCAGTCTGGCGCCAGATGATGAAGACCGCCAAGATCGAAGGTGCCTGATCAGGTTGGCGGAAGTCTTTTGAACCGGCGGCTGCCCGTCCCGGGTAGTCCTGGTCCCCTGCGGGCCGGCTGGTTGACCCTGGCCTCTTCCCTGCCGATACTGTGCAATGGGCGGATCATGGGCCGCTGACCAATCGGCGCGGGGCTGCTTGGCGCAGGCCCGACGTACCTGGAGACAAAACATCATGAAACCGGAATTGACGTGGCTCTTGTTTGCCGTAGTCCTGACGTTCGCGCAGGTGGTGGTGGCGGTTGCAACGGCACAGATGCAGGTAGGACTGGCGGCGCTGGTGGCCGACCGCGGCAACCTCGCTGAATTGAAGGGCCTGGCCGGGCGCGCCCAGCGCGCCCATCGCAACATGCTGGAGAGCATGGCGCTCTTTGCGCCGCTTGTATTGGTGGCTGTGGTGGCTGGCAAGACGAATGCCACGACTTTGATGGGCGCGCAGATTTTTTTCTGGGCCCGTCTGGTCTACGCCCCCGTGTACTACGTCGGCACCCCCTGGTTGCGTACGGGTGTATGGGCTGTTTCGCTGGTCGGGATGGCGATGATCCTGTTGCAGTTGTTTTAGAGCCGCGGCCGCCGTGGGTCGCGATCCGGCGCCTGCGGGCGCCGGGGGCTACTGTGGCCCGGCGCCAGGAGCGGGGGAAAGCGCCAGGCTGGCAACTGCTGTCTCCAGAGCGGGCAGGCAACCGGTGAGCCCCGCCGTCACTGCATCATCGCGAAGTCTGGTCAGGCTGGCGCGCAGCGCGGCATCCCGCTTGCCGCGTCCGAAGCGTGCCAGTGAGCGCCCGCGATCGATCAGGAAATCGCTGAGTGGCAAAGGCTCCGCGGCAGTGTACTTTTCCAGGTTGGCGCAGAACGCTTCCACCGCGTCCCAGTCGCCGGCCTCCAGGCTGGCATCAATTACATATTCACGCAGGGAAATGTGGTTGTGGCTGACGCTGGCCTTGGCCAGCAGGGCTTCGCCGTCGGCCAGTGCGCGGCGGCGCAGTTCCGGATCACTCTCCAGCAGCGCCAGCACGCCGTAGGCGGAGGGCCCGTAGAACCCCATTCCGTGCTCCTTGCAGATGGCCAGCGCCTTGGCCACGTGCTGGCGTGCGCTCGCTGGATCACCCAGGCGCATCTCCATCATGGCGCGCAGCGTCCAATGCTGTGCCACGAACCGTTTGGCGCCGAGCGCCTCCGCCAGTGGCAAAAATGCCTCGAGCTGGCGCAGCCCATGCTCCGGGTTGCCTCGCATCCAGCCGTCTACATGGACCAGTACGCCGCGCGCGACCATCTCCGCACGCGGATGCGAAGCGCGCCTGGCGAGGTCCACAGCCTGCAGTCCGATTTCGACTGCTTCGCCCAGCCGGTTCAGGTGCAAGCCGCTCCATCCGACCATGGACAGCACCGTGACCTCGAGGCGTCCATAACCCTGTTCCCGCGATATGTCGACGCAGCGTACGAAGTGCTCGTGCGCCGAGCGCATGCGCCCGCGCAGGTACGATGCGTCGCCCAGTCCGCCGAGCGCAACGGCCTGGCCCTCCAGTGAACCCGCCGTACCCGCGTGCGCCAGTGCCTGCTCGTGCGCGCGCAGGCAATCGTCCAGGCGGCCGAGCGGGAACAGCA
The DNA here is from genome assembly GCA_031387285.1 of Betaproteobacteria bacterium. GTDB lineage: Bacteria > Pseudomonadota > Gammaproteobacteria > Burkholderiales > Burkholderiaceae_C > CAISIP01. The sequence goes on from JANNDB010000882.1 coordinate 1,918, forward strand.
GGTTGCCGCGCAGGTGGTGCAGGCGAGAGAGCTCGAGCGCGAGACCTTCGCCTTGCGCCAGCGGCTCGGCTTCGTCGAGCGCGGCCAGTCCTTCGTCGATCCTCTCGTTCAGGCGCATGCCGGCCGCCATCGC
>JANNDB010000934.1:0-8125 GCA_031387285.1 Betaproteobacteria bacterium
CTGAAATGACCGACAACACGGATCCGGAACTGGGCGAACCTGATGTCGTTGTGGTGCGAAAGCGCCGCAAGGGCATCTACATCCTGCCCAATCTGGTGACCCTGGCCGCCTTGTTTGGCGGCTTCTATTCCATTGTCATGGCGATGAACAACCGCTTTGACATGGCCGCCATCGGTGTGTTTTGCGCCATGGTGCTCGATTCGCTGGACGGCCGCGTAGCGCGCATGACTAACACCCAGAGCGCTTTCGGGGAGCAGATGGATTCGCTCTCCGACATGGTGTCCTTCGGGGCGGCGCCCGCGCTGATCTCCTACGAGTGGGCGCTGCGCGGCCTCGGGCGCTGGGGCTGGATTGCCGCTTTTGTGTATTGTTCCTGCGCCGCGTTGCGCCTGGCGCGATTCAACGTCAACACTGCCGTGGTCGACAAGCGGTACTTTCAGGGTTTGCCTTCGCCAGCAGCGGCGGCCATCGTTGCCGGATTCATCTACGTGATGACCGAGTTCGACATTAAAGGCCCCGCCGTGGCCTGGGAGACCTTTTTCCTGGTCCTGTATGCCGGGCTGACCATGGTCACCAACGTGCCGTTCTACAGCTTCAAGGATATCGGCATGAAGCGCAGCGTGCCCTTCATCGTGATCGTGCTGGTGGCGCTGGGGATCGCCGCCGTGAGCATTTATCCGGCGCCGTCCCTGTTCGTCGTGTTTTGCGCCTATGGCGTGAGCGGCTACGTGGTGTATTGCTGTCGCAAGGCCAAGGGCATGCAAACCAGTGTCATCAGTACCTCCAAGGACGAACCCGACGAGCGCGGGTTGCATTGACGCCACACCAATGCGATGCCGCGGGCGATTGCCGGATCCTGTGCTACATTGAAGCCATGAAACAGATTGTGCTAGCGCTACTACTGGAACGCCACTACGGGCGAAGACGGTAGCGCACGCTAATCGATCAAACGGCTCGTATGCACCAGCAACGAGCCGTTTTGTTTTGGGTTGCTGGTTTCCGGGAACGAAGGAACCATGATGTTGAAGCAACCACAATTGAAATACCGGGCATTCGCCCCCGTCCACCTTGCCAACCGCCGCTGGCCCGATGCCCGGCTGACGCGCGCGCCCCTGTGGTGCAGCGTCGACCTGCGCGACGGCAACCAGGCACTGATCGAACCCATGGATGTGCAGCGCAAGCTGCGGTTCTTCGACATGCTGGTAAAAATCGGCTTCAAGGACATCGAAGTCGGATTCCCGTCGGCGTCCCAGACCGAGTTTGATTTTGTGCGCCAGCTGATCGAGCGCCAGCTCGTTCCCGACGATGTGCGCATCCAGGTGCTCACACAAGCGCGTGACCACCTGATCACGCGCACCTTCGAATCGCTCGTGGGTGCCAAACGCGCCATCGTGCATCTGTACAACGCCACCTCGCCGGTGATGCGTCAGGTCGCGCTGGGGATGGACGAAGATGGCATTGTGGCGCTGGCGACCGAGCATGCGGCCATGGTCCGGATGCTCGCGTCCCGACAGCCCGCTACGGACTGGACACTGCAGTATTCGCCGGAGCATTTCTCCAGTACGGAGATGCCTTTTGCCAAACGTGTGGTGGATGCGGTGACGGCCGTGTGGCAACCTGCACCATCGCGGCCATGCATTATCAACCTGCCTTCGACGGTTGAATGTTGCACGCCCAACACCTATGCCGACATGATCGAATGGATGCACACCAACGTTGCGCGGCGCGATGCAATTCAGCTCTCGGCGCATCCCCACAACGACCGCGGCACCGGCACGGCCGCGGCAGAACTGGCCATGATGGCGGGAGCCGATCGCGTGGAAGGATGTCTTTTCGGCAATGGCGAGCGCACCGGCAACGTGGATCTGGTCAACATCGCACTCAACCTGTATACCCAGGGGGTGGCGCCAGGCCTTGACTTCTCCAACATCGACGCCATCCGCCAGACCGTGGAATTCTGCAACCAGCTCGCGGTGCATCCGCGCCATCCGTATGTGGGCGACCTGGTCTACACGTCGTTTTCGGGATCCCACCAGGACGCCATCAAGAAGGCGCTGTCGCTGCGCAGCAGCCAGCCGCAGGGCCAGGCCGCGCCCTGGGATATTCCCTACCTGCCGATCGACCCGCAGGATCTGGGGCGAAGTTACGAAGCCGTGATCCGGGTCAACAGCCAGTCGGGCAAGGGCGGCATTGCCTACCTGCTCGAATCGCAATACGGCATCGAACTGCCACGCCGCCTGCAGATCGAGTTCAGCCAGGTCGTTCAGCGTGTGATGGACGCGCAAGGCACGGAGCTGACGGGCCAGGCGATCTGGCAGATCTTCGAGGCTGAATACGGGCTTGCAGCGCAACCCCTGCTGCAGCATGCCATCACCGACCATGCCGAGCACACCACGCAGCGGCGCGTCGGTGTGACCGCCAGCCTGGCCGCACCCCGGGGGGCCGTACCGGTAAGGGGCTTTGGCAGTGGGCCAATTGACGCATTTGTTGCCGCCTTGCAAAACGTCACCGGTCACGCGCTGCAGGTGGCGGGCTACCACGAGCACGCCTTGCGCGCCGGCGCGGATGCGCGTGCCATCGCCTACGTGGAGATGCGCATCGACGGCCAGCGCACACTGTTTGGCGTAGGGCAGCATGCCGATATCGTGGCAGCCTCGTTTGCCGCCATTCTGGGCGCGCTGGCACGTGCCAAAATCAGCTGGCACGACGGCCCGAAGTCCGCCGCCAGCGCCGATCAATCCCCGGCAAGCGCCCTTGCCTGATGCCGGCCGCACCTTTTCCAACGATTGCAGGAGCCAACCATGAGTGAAAAACTGGTCATATTCGACACCACGCTGCGCGATGGCGAGCAGTCGCCCGGGGCTTCCATGACACGTGACGAGAAGCTGCGCATCGCCCGCCAGCTCGAGCGTCTCAAGGTGGACGTCATCGAGGCGGGCTTTGCCGCCAGCAGCAATGGCGATTTCGAAGCCGTGAAGGCGATTGCCAACGCCATCAAGGACTCGACGGTGTGTTCACTGTCGCGCGCCAACGACCGGGACATCGCGCGCGCCGCCGAGGCGCTGCGCGGCGCGCAGGGCGCGCGCATCCACACCTTCATTGCCACGTCCGCGTTGCACATGGAGAAAAAACTGCGCATGACGCCGGACCAGGTCTACGAGCAGGCCAAACAGGCCGTACGCTTTGCGCGCAACCTGGTGGCCGATGTGGAGTTCAGCCCGGAAGATGGCTACCGCAGCGACGTCGACTTCCTGTGCCGGGTGATCGAGACGGCGATCACCGAAGGCGCCAGTACCATCAACGTACCGGACACCGTGGGCTATGCAATCCCCGAGCTGTACGGCAATTTCATCCGCACGTTGCGCGAACGTATTCCCAACAGCGACAAGGCGGTCTGGTCGGTCCATTGCCACAACGACCTCGGCATGGCCGTGGCCAACTCACTTGCCGGGGTGAAGATCGGCGGCGCTAGACAGGTCGAATGCACCATCAATGGCCTGGGTGAACGCGCCGGAAACTGCTCGCTGGAAGAAGTGGTCATGGCGGTGAAGACGCGCAAGGATTACTTCGACCTGGAGATGGGCATCGACACCCAGCACATCCTGGCCGCAAGCCGCATGGTCAGCCAGACTACCGGGTTTGTGGTGCAGCCGAACAAGGCGGTGGTGGGAGCGAACGCCTTCGCGCACGCGTCGGGCATCCACCAGGATGGTGTTCTCAAGGCGCGCGACACCTACGAGATCATGCGCGCCGAAGATGTGGGCTGGAGCGCCAACAAGATCGTGCTGGGCAAGCTCAGCGGTCGCAACGCCTTCAAACAGCGCCTGATCGAACTTGGCGTAGCGATGGAAAGCGAGGCCGACACCAACACCGCGTTCGCGCGCTTCAAGGAACTGGCTGACCGCAAGAGTGAAATCTTTGACGAGGACATCCTGGCGCTGGTCAGCGACGAAAGTGTGACCCACGAGAACGAGCAGTATGGGTTCGTCTCGCTGGCTCAGCAAAGCGAGACCGGGGAGCGCCCGCACGCCAGCATCGTATTTACGGTGGGCGGCAAGGAGGTGCGCGGCACCTCGGAAGGCAACGGCCCGGTGGACGCTTCACTCAAGGCGATCGAGACCCACGTGAAAAGTGGTGCCGAGATGGTGCTGTATTCCGTCAACGCCATCAGCGGCTCGACCGAGAGCCAGGGCGAAGTGACGGTGCGACTGCAAGACAGCGGGCGAGTGGTGAATGGCGTGGGCGCCGATCCGGACATCGTAGTGGCGTCAGCGAAAGCATACCTGAGCGCGTTGAACAAGTTGCATAGCAAGGCGGAGCGCGTGTCGGCTCAGGGCTGAACGGGCCGTCCAGGCCGGCGCCTGGGGTGTTTCCCGTGCCCACTTTAAATAAGTGGTGCAAGTACTTGATCTTTAATAACTTTGTGCATAGACTACGGTCTCAGTCGGGGCTGGTGCCTATTTCATAGTCTTTGCCCTGCAATCGAACCGAGGTGCCCATTGAATTTGACAGCCCGCTTCCTCGCCGTTTTGCTCCCGCTGGCCCTGCTTTTTCCCGCTGCCTATGCAGCACCTGCCAAGGGTGACTCCGCCAAACCGGTGCGAAATGCAGGCGTAGCCAAGCGCAAACCCGCCACCGTGGTCGCCAAACGCAAGCGTGCGCCTACGGCAGCGCCCGTAGCGGCTACCCCTTCCTTCGGCCAGACGGCCGGGCTGCATCGCCAGGCGGATCCGCTGGACCTGAAATCCAGCGTGGCCCTGGTGGTCGACCAGGAGACACGCGAGGTATTGTTCAGCAAGAACGACCATGCGGTGTTGCCAATTGCCTCCCTGACCAAGCTGATGACGGGTCTGCTCATCAGCGAGGCCAAGTTGCCCATGGACGAGCCGATCCAGATTACCCAGGAAGACGTGGACACCGAAAAGGGCAGCCGCTCACGCCTGAAGGTGGGCACCGAACTGACGCGCGGCGAACTGATGCACCTGGCCCTGATGTCCAGCGAAAACCGTGCCGCGCACGCCCTCGGGCGTACCTACCCGGGAGGCCTTGCGAGTTTTGTGGCCCGCATGAACGAAAAGGCCGGTCAGCTGGGCATGGCTGATACGCGCTACGTAGAGCCAACCGGGCTTTCCAGCAAGAACCAGTCAAGCGCGCGCGATCTCGCCGTGTTGGTCAATGCCGCACACGCGGAGCCAACGTTGCGTGAACTCTCCACCTCCAGCCACCACCAGGTGGAAGTCGGCAACCGGACCCTGCAGTTCAACAATACGAACCGCCTGGTCAACAACCCGACCTGGCAGATCGGCCTGCAGAAAACAGGTTATATCTCCGAAGCCGGTCGCTGCCTGGTGATGCAGACCACGATTGCCGGGCGCAACCTGATCATGGTGTTCCTCGATTCCGCCGGCAAACTCAGCCGTCTTGGCGACGCCGAGCGCGTAAGGCGCTGGGTCGAGGCGATAGCTCCGGCCAAGCCCAAGGTCTAGGCGGCTTTGGAGGCTGGGCTAGCCCCGGCCGGCAGTGGGCACAAATCCCAAGGTCGCTGAAATTTCCTGCGCTGTCGCCTGCAACTGTCCCAACCAGGCCTCATCGAGGCGGGTGGCCGGTGCCGATATGGACAGACCGGCGAGCAGCACGCCCTGGTCGTCATAAATGCCACACGCCATGCAGCGCACACCCAGCTCGAGTTCCTCGTTGTCGTGGGCGTAATGCATTTGCCGGACCTTGGACAACTCGCGTTCCAGCACTGAAAGCTGGGTGATGCTGTTGCGGGTCTGGCCGTGCAGGCCGGTGCGGGTGGCGTAGGCCCGGATACGCGGCGCGTCGTCGGCCGACAGAAACAACTTGCCCACCGAAGTCAGGTGCAATGGCGCGCGCCCGCCAATCGCCCGCACCACCTGCATACCGGAGCGTTCACTGTAGGCGCGCTCCACGTAAACGATTTCGTCGCCCTGGCGAACACTCAGGTTCACCGGCTGTTGTATGCGGTTGTGTAAGGCGCGCATCGGCACCAGGGCGGCGTCGCGGACGTTCAGGCGCCCCTTGACGAGGTTGCCGAGCTCAAGGAGCCGCATCCCGAGCCGGTAGCTGCCTGGCTGCGCACGTTCCACGTAGCGCCCGATAGCCAGGTCATTCAGGATGCGGTGCGCCGTGGACGGGTGCAACCCGGTCTGCTCGCTGATTTCCTTGAGCGAGACAGCTTCTTCGCGTTTGGCCAGCACGTTCACCACGGCGAACATGCGTGCGATAACCTGCACTGCGGGCTGTGCAGGCACATCGGGATCGCTTTTCTTCATGGCGCGGCGCCACCTGCTGCATGGGCCGTTTCGTTTTGCCAACTGCCCGTGACGAGTCGCTGCTGCGGATGAAAACGCGCCTTGTAGTTCATCTTGGGACTCTCGGCTATCCAGTAGCCCAGATAGACATGCGGCAAACCCAGGGTTTGCGCCTGGCGGATCAGCCACAACACGCTGTAGGTGCCAAAACTGGTCCGCGGCTGCGGCTCGTAAAAGGTGTAGACCGCCGAAATGCCGTCTTCCAGCACATCGAGGATGGAGACCATGCGCAGCGCGCCGGCGCTGCCGTCGGCCCGGGTGTCGCGGAACTCCACCAGCCGTGAGTTGACACGGCTTTGCAGCAGGAACTGCGTGTACTGCTCGATGCTGTCGTGGTCCATTCCGCCGCCGGCGTGGCGCCCGTTCTGGTAACGCAGGTACAGCTCGTAGTGTTCCGGCATGAAACTCAGGCGCGTCACGCGCGCCTGCAGGTCCGCATGCCGAGCCCAGGCGCGGCGCTGGCTGCGATCAGCCACGAATTCGCCGGCCAGCACCCGCAGCGGCACACAAGACTGGCAGCCGTCGCAATGCGGCCGGTAGGTGAACAGGCCACTGCGCCGGAAGCCCTGGCCCACCAGTTCGGAGTACGTCGCGTTGTTGATGAGGTGGCTGGGCGTCGCGACCTGGGAGCGGGCCTGGCGTCCGTCCAGATAGCTGCACGGGTAGGGCGCCGTGGCGTAGAACTGCAGCGTCTGGAGCGGGAGATCCTTGAGATGGGTCACGGGCGCACGGGCCTTTGCGGCAGGAGTTGCTGCCAGTATACGGGCTCGAATTTCCATGGCGGGGTGTCGCCACGCAGCCCCTGCGCCACGATCTGCAGGAAGTCGGCGCGTGGCATTTCCGCCGCGCCGAGCGAAGCCAGGTGCCCGGTATTCTGCTGGCAGTCGATGTGGGTCACACCGGCATGCCGGCACCACGCGACCAGTGCTGCCAGCGCGATCTTGGAGGCGTCGCTGCGCCGGCTGAACATGGATTCGCCGAACACTGCGCGGCCGATGGCCACGCAATACAACCCGCCCGCCAGTTCGCCGTCGATCCAGGTCTCTACGCAGTGCGCGAAGCCCTGTTCGTGCAGAGCCGCATAGGCGTCCTGCATCTGCGGAAGAATCCAGGTCCCGCCTGCGCCCGGGCGCGACGCCGCGCACTCGGCCATGACACGGGAGAACGCACCATCAAAACGCAGCTCGCAACCCGGCGTGGCACAAAACCGCCGCAGGGTCTTGCGCAGGGAAGCGTGCAGCCGGAACGCGTCAACGGCGAGCACCATGCGAGGGTCGGGCGTCCACCACAGAATGGGCTGGCCCGCGCTGAACCAGGGGTAGATTCCCTGCGCGTAGGCCTTGCACAGCGTCGCCACGTCCAGATCACCACCGGCCGCCAGCAAGCCGGACAAGCCCGAGCGCGCATCGAGCGCCTGCGTCACTGGCGGAAAATCATCACCGGGTTCGAGCCATGGCAGTGCAGGGGCAGGGCGCTTGGGCATGAGGTGCACTGTAGCCCAGCGTGTGGGGGCGAAGCATGCAGCTAGAATACGGGCTCGTCGGGGCGTAGCGCAGCCTGGTAGCGCATCTGGTTTGGGACCAGAGGGTCGAAGGTTCGAATCCTTTCGCCCCGACCATAAACAAAGGGTTCGGTGCTACATATTGTGTAGCAACTGTCTACCCCTTTGAGGTTTTGTCTACCCCTTTGAGGTTTTGTCTACCCCTTTATCGGTTTTGCCCTACCGGGTAGCCCCTGTCTTCTTCGCTTTTTTGTGCCGGATGTAATCCGCGGTCTGGTTTTGGGTTGAA
>JANNDB010000955.1:0-1792 GCA_031387285.1 Betaproteobacteria bacterium
ATTACCCCGGTCGGGCATTTCATCCGGCGCTTCAAGGTCGACGAATTGACCCAGTTATGGAATGTGCTGTGGGGCGACATGAGTTTTGTCGGGCCCCGCCCGCAGGTGCAGTCCGGAGTCGATCTGTATACGGCGCGTGAGCGCGAGCTGCTCAGCGTACGGCCGGGTATTACGGACTTTGCTTCCATTGTTTTCTCGGACGAAGGCAGCATACTCAGCGGCAGCAGTGATCCGGATGCCGACTACGACCGATTGATCCGACCCTGGAAAAGCCGGCTGGGCCTGGTGTATGTCGCCTCGCAAAACCGCTGGCTGGATATTCGCCTGATCCTGCTGACGGCGACGGCCATAGTTTCCCGGCAAACTGCGCTCGATGGTGTCGTGTCGATTCTGGAAAATCTCCAGGTCAATGCCCAACTGGTGGATATCTGCCGGCGCAGCAAGCCGCTCGAATCCGGTTTTCCGCCCGACGCGGATTTCCGGCCATTCGCCTGACGGCAGCCGCCCGGGTATATATTCCAGCTCGCATGTTGCATATTTATTAATTTATGGTGTGAGGTATTTCCATGGGTAATCTGGTTGAGATTCAGGGTCAGATCGAGAAACTGCAGAAGCAGGCTGCCGATATCAAGGCGCGCGAGTTTGACAAGACCGTGCGCGAGATTGTGGCCAAGATGCAGGCGTTTGGAATCACCGTCGCTGATTTGCGGCTGGGCAAGAAGAAACCACGCAAAACCGCGGCGCCCAAGGCCGCCGGTAAAGGACCGGCAGGGCGCAAGGCCAGAACCGCATCAACGGTGGCCCCGAAATACCGCGGTCCCAATGGCGAGACCTGGAGCGGGCGCGGACTGCCGCCGCGCTGGCTTGCTGCCCTGATGGCATCCGGTCAGCCCAAAGACGCTTTCCTGATAAAGCCCTGAGCGCGGCATATTCAGTCAATGGCGGAGCCTGGCAAAGTCAATTGGCTGCGGTGGCTGGCGTTCAGTTGGGGTGCGTGTACCTTCTTCCCGGTGGGTATCGCTTACGCGCACCTGCTGCTGATGTTGCCGTTGCTGGCGTTGGCGCCTGGCATGCAGCAACGACTCGTGCGCTTGCGCGCTGGCGCGCCGCTTTGGCCGATGGCCGCCATGCTGCTTTGGGCGCTGGTAGCACTGGCGGCCGGGCCCTGGCTGGAGGATTCGCCAACCCGGTTGTTTCACCTGGTGCGGGTCCTGCTGCTTCTCGCAATGGGAATGCTGCTCTCGCGTGCCGAGGCGCGCATGGCGATTGCCGGTTTTCTCGTGGGGGCGCTGGGCGCTGCGCTGATCGTCGCGGTGCACCACGTGTGGGGGCTGCCGGAGTGGAGCATCTGGAGTAGCCTGATCCGCTCACGCAATAATTTCAGCAGTGGAAACATGATCATGATGGCGATTGCCGCTGGCCTGCTCTTCTATCTGGGGCTGGCGAACGGTGCCGACACCGGGCGGCGCTGGGCGGCCTGGGCCGGTGCCCTGGCGCTCGCGGTGACCGTCGCGGAGCACTCCCTGTCCCGCAATGCCCAGGCCCTGGTTCCGGCGCTGTTGCTGGTTGCCATGGTGTTTCACTACCGCGCCTGGCGGGCTGCAGTGCTGGCGCTTGCAGCTGTATCTGTGATGGCACTTGCGGCATGGGAATTTTCGCCTGCGACACAGGCGCGATTTCACGCGGTAGTCAAGGAGGCCCGGCGGCTGGATGCACAGGCGGACTACACAACCGGGGTCGGTGAGCGTTGGCGAATGGGGGTGGAAGCCTGGAATGGCATGGTGGAACAACC
>JANNDB010000968.1:0-9946 GCA_031387285.1 Betaproteobacteria bacterium
ATGAGCGCCAGTCCGGCCGCCGTGATCGCATTGAACACCATGAATTACGAGATCGACGTGCGCCATGTCCTGTCTACCATCCGTGTTCCCACACTGCTTCTACACGCTGTGGGTGACCGGCAGGTGCCGGTGAGCGCGAGCCGCTACATGGCACAGCAGATCCGTGGTGCCAAGTATGTCGAACTACCCGGAATCGACCACGCTCCAGCCTATACCGACAGCGAAGCCATCCTGGACGAGATCCAGCGTTTTCTAATTGCCGCGCAGCAACCGGTCGAACCAGACCGGGTGCTGGCGACCGTGATGTTCAGCGACATCGTCGGCTCGACCGAACGCGCTGTCACGCTGGGTGACCGTCAGTGGCGCGAGTTGCTGGCACACCACCACCGGGTGGTGCGGCAGGAGTTGCAGCGTTTTCGAGGCCACGAAGTTGACACAGCCGGCGACGGTTTCCTGGCCACCTTCGACGGACCGGCGCGTGGCGTGCGCTGCGCTGCGCGGCTGGTCGAGGCGCTGCGCCCGCTTGGGCTGGATATCCGCGCCGGCTTGCATACTGGCGAGTGCGAACTGGTGGGCGACAAGGTGGCGGGCATTGCGGTGCACATCGGCGCGCGCGTCGCCACAGCGGCGCAACCGGGCGAGGTCATGGTGTCGAGCACGGTCAAGGACCTGGTCGCTGGCTCAGGCCTGGCATTTGAGGATCGCGGGATTCAAACCCTCAGGGGCATACCGGAGCCGTGGCGCCTGTTCCGGGTTGAAGCCCAATCGGCGCTGGGATGACGCGGCGACAGGCAGGCGTCCGCCAGCACGTCGCCGCACGCACTGAACAACAGTCCATGGCAGGCGGCACAGGAGGCGCGGCTATCGCCGATTCGATGCCCGACTACTACCGGCGCCGCGCCAGCTACTACGAACGCGTCTATCACAAGCCCGAGCGCCAAGCGGATCTGCGTGAGATGGAGGCCTGGATCGCAGATACCTTCCATGGGCGCCGCGTGCTGGAGCTGGCCTGCGGCACCGGCTGGTGGACACCGCATGGCGCGCAAGACGCCGTGCGCTGGCTGGCCACTGACCTGAACGTCGACACCATGGAACTGGCGCGGCGCAAACCCATGCCGCCCTGCGTCGATTTCGCAACGATGGACGCCTACACGCTGGATGACCTGGACCCGGCGGCGACGTTCGATGCCGCCTTCGCCGGCTGCTGGTGGAGCCACATACCGCTGCAGCGCCTGCAGCCCTGGCTGACGGTGTTGCGCACGCGGCTGGAACCGGGTGCACGCGTGGTGTTCCTGGACAACAGTTTCGTGCAGACCAGCAACCTGCCCATCACGCACAGCGACGCCGACGGAAACACCTACCAGACGCGCACCCTGGACGACGGCAGTGTGCACGAGGTGCTGAAGAACTTCCCCACGCCGGCGCAGGTGCAGGCGGCTGCTGGGCCGCGCGCCAGTGACTTCGCCTGGATCGCCTGGACGCACTATTGGGCGGCTGCCTGGACGTTGAACTGAGCGCCGTGGCGCCGGCAGCCGCCGGGCCTTCGGCCCCTCAAAACGCGCTCAGACGACCGTGACCGAAACGCGCAGGTAGGTCGCTGGAATGGACGTCGAGTCCTGGCTGGAACTCTTGTTCTGGCTGTTGAACAAGGCTTCGAGTTCACCTTGCAGGGCACTCGACCGGCCGTTCTTGTCAGCCGCTTCAAAGGCATTCATGGTCGGGCCGTAGAAGGTGCGGAATACATCGACAAGCTTCGCCGGGGTGCCGGCAGACTCGAAGGTGAACGTGGCGCGTTCGAACGACACGTTTGCCGCGGGAATACCCGCGCCGCCAAAACGCTCGATCACGTGGCTCTCAACGCCCCAGGTCATGGGGCTGACAAAGCCCTCGGGCGGCGGCGGGGTGTAGGCCGAGCTGATCTTCAGGACCTGTGCAACCAGCGTCGGATCGTTCGGGATCCAGTTGCCCATGACGATCCTGCCGCCGGGCCGGGTGACGCGCACCATCTCCTTGGCCACGTCGAACGGCCGCGGCGCAAACATCGCGCCAAAAATGCTCACCACCAGGTCGAAGCTGTTGTCCTGGAGCTCGTTCAGGTCGGACGCATCGCCGTGTTGAAACCGGCAATTCGCCAGGCCCTCTGCATTGGCGCGCTTGTTCCCGGCGTCCACCAGGTTGCGCGCGATGTCGACACCGAGCACCTCGGCCCCCAGCCGCGCCTCAGGCAAGGCGGTGGTACCGTCGCCGCAGCCCAGGTCGAGCACCTTGAGACCTTTGGTGATGCCGAGCGAGCCAACGAGCGCCTCACCACTGCCCCGCATGTTCTGCGCCAGCTGCGTGAAGTCGCCTTTTTCCCATAGTGCCTGGTTCGGGTTCATCGTGCTACTCCTGTCTGGAAGTTGCCTGGCGTCACACGCAGGCGTGGGGCTGAAGTCGCGCGCAAACACCGAAGGTCCTGCGCGAGCGAGCGGGAGAGCAGTGTGCATTGCCCCCATGGGCGTGTCAATGCCAATCCGGCATCAAACACCAGTTCATGGTGTCGAAGGTGATAAGTTCCCGCCCCGCGCGGGCGCATGGTCACGGGCCTGGACCGCCTGCGCGCACTATTGGGCGCTGCCAAACTTTCAGCTAGCGACGCGATGCTGGCGAATCGGCGCAACCACCTTCCAGATAGCGCCCATGGCGCCGGCCAGTAGTTCGCGCAGGGGTGGCACATCGGCTTCCAGACCCCACAGCAGCGGCTGACCCGTCTCGCCCGTGGGCCGCCATGACGTTGGTCCGGCATCCGCGCGGGACGCCGCCGCGTACAGGGTCTTGAATGGCATCCGGTCAGACTTGACGGTCAGGCCGGCGCTGCGCCAATGGCTGGCGGCGACTTCGGCGCCCTGCACGAAGCCGGCGCTCCATCGGCTCAACGTGGTGTCGGAAGTTGCTTGCCCGGGTTTCGCTGCGCCGGTCAGGATTTCGAGCGGCGCGGCGCCTTCGATGGCGCAGGTCAGAACGGCCTGGTTGAGATGGTTGTACAAGCCCATCAGGTCGCCCAGCAAGGCGTTTACCTCGTCCAGGGATGGCTCCCGATCCTGCGCCGCCGCGGACTTGCGTGGCATGTCCAGCACGGCAGGCAACCAGATGCCTGGCATCACCAAACCCGGCGACCACGCGATGGCGGTTATATAGCCCAGCAGACGGTCGTAGTCCTTGAACCGGGCCTTCATGCGTTTGGCGGCGGCGCCGCCAAAATGCGTGGGGCTTTGACTGGGCACCGTGGCACGCACGGAAGGCAATGCTTCCTGCTCGGGTGTTGCGTTGCCGCCGTTGCCGCGCCTGGGTGCTGCTTTCGCGCGCGCGGTGCGTTTGGGCTTGGGTGCCGGCAGCGCCAGGGCACGCAGCCAGTCCAGAGCCCCGCTGCGCACCCAGATCGGACGCATCTCGGAGCGGTAGTAGAACGCCTCCATCGCGCCGCCCATCACGATGCCTGGGCCACCTTCGTCGGGCGGTTGGTCCAGAATATCGACGAGCAACGCGTCCGCGATGCGCGCCGATTCTTCATGGGCAGTACGCAGCGCAGACTCGGCCTTCTCCCGCTCTCCGAGAATGAACAAGGCCAGCGCCCGGTTATGGCCGGCCGGGGGCATGTCGTCGGGGTAGCGTTCCAGCCATTGCAGAGCCTCGCCCGCACGCTCCGTCTGCAGGCAGCGCTGCACCAGCAGATCGCGCCAGCCGTGGTTGTCGTTCGGGTTGAGCGCCAGCGACAAGCGCAGCAGCGGCTCGGCCGCGTCCTGGTCACCCATGGCGCGGGAGAATTCGACGGCCTGCGCGATGATGCGAAGGAACGGCCGACTCTCCTGCATACCCCACAGGACGCGCGCGGGCTCGGCGGGAAGCAGGGCGCGGCCCAGCGCCACCGCGTGGGAGGCCAACGCGCGCGCGGCCAGCAAGAGGTTTCTGGCGCCGGTCTCCTCCTCCATCTGGCGCGCCGCGATCAGCAGATCATTGAGCACGTTCACGCTGAGCCAGGCGTCGGGATGTCGGGTCAGAAAGTCCAGCGCCGCTTCCGGTTCGTCCAGGATCGACCCGGCGTCACCATCGAGTTCGGTCAACATCGGCACTTCGACCGGAAAACGCTTGCGCCAACGGCGCTCCAGCGCCGTCAAGGCCTTATTCGGCCGGATGACGAGCACCGGCTGGTCGTCGCCTTCCATCGGGGGCAGGTGCTCGACGCCGTGCAGCGAACGACCACGTGCCGCGTCGATGGACTCGGGCGTTGCCTGCAGCAGGGCCAGCCATGCCTGCTCCTCCTCATCAAGGTCATCGCTGTCCGTCTCCATGGCTCCGATGGCGCCCAGTCCGTCGCGCCCTATCGCCAGCAGCGCCTCGGCCAGATCGGCATGGCCCAGTTTGCGCGCCATGGCCGCCAGCAGAGGCGAGCGCATGCGCGCCTGCTCGGCGCGCCCCTGGGCCAGCAGAACCACCAGTTCGAGGTGCAGCAGCTGCGGATCGTCGGGGCTTTGGCGCTGCGCCCGATGGAACAATGCCCAGGCCTCGTCGAACTCGCCGCGATCAGCCAGCATCGTCACCCGCCGGCAGCGCGCGGTGGTTGCAAGCGCCTTGTCGGGACATTCGCCCACCACGCGCGCCACCGTGTCGCGCCGTGTTTCCTGGCGTAGTTCGAGCAGGGCATCGAGCAGCATTTCAAAGGCTGGCTCGTGGCGTTCGTCCAGACCAGCCGGCTTCAGAAAGAGTGGCTCCAGCAAGGCGGCAACGCGCTCGGGCCCATGCTTGTCCATGATGCTTTGCGCGGCCAGCGCCAACGCAAGGGGCGGCAGTTGCCGCAACGGCGCCGCGTCGATCTGGGCGGGGGTCAAACCTGCCAGAACCATGCCCAGCGCGGTATCGGACTCCAGCATCGGCGGCATATGGGCCAGATCGGAGCAGCATTGCTTGAACTTGCGCCCGGACCCGCAATAACACGCGGCGTTGCGATCGGTCTTGGGCAAAGCCTGCGCGCGCCAGCGCTTGGCAGGAACGGGCACGATGGACCAGATACTGCGCGCCATGCCGAGTGCCAGGCGAGCGTTCGCTGTTGGATCGCTCGTACGCTGGCCTGGAGCGGCATGACGCAGGTGGGGCGTCATCTCGCCGCAGAACCATTCGCAAAACGCCGCCAGCGGTTCGCCCGTGGCGACTCTTTGCACGGCTTGCTCGACGATTTCCGTGACAGCGTCCTGAAATTCGGTGACGGTTGGGTCGGGTGGGGTCATGGACGTGAATATAGCCGCCATCAAGCGCCGCCCGGAGTGGCAACAGGCCAGCACCGCAGCGCCGACCTTGACGCCGCTGGCCGCAGCCGGGGCGTCTGCGGCGATTCGCTCGAATAGCTATCCCCCGGCTTCGCGCTCGCGCAGCTTGAATCTTTGTATCTTTCCGGTGGCGGTCTTTGGCAATTCCGGGACGAATTCGATCTGGCGCGGGTACTTGTAGGGCGCCAGCCGGTCCTTCACGAAGGCCTTGAGCTCATCCTCGGTGGCGCTGGCGCCGGACTTGAGCACGACGAAAGCCTTGGTGCGGGTGAGCCCGTCGGTGTCGGGAACACCGATGACGGCAGCTTCCAGGACGCTTGCGTGTTGCACCAGGGTCGACTCGACCTCGAACGGCGAGACGTAGATGCCGCTGACCTTGAGCATGTCGTCACTGCGCCCGCTGTAGGTATAGCTGCCGTCGCTGTTGCAGATGTACTTGTCGCCGCTTTTGGTCCAGCCGCCCTGGAAGGTTTCACGTGATTTTTCGCGATTGCCCCAGTACATCAGCGCCGCGCTTGGCCCTTGTATATAGAGGTCGCCGGTTTCTCCAGGCGCCACGGGGTTCCCGTCGTCGCCGCGCAGTTCGATCTGGTAGCCCGGCACCGGCCAGCCGGTCGTCCCGTAACGCACACGGCCGGGCTGGTTCGAGATGAAGATGTGCAGCATCTCGGTGGAGCCGATGCCGTCGATGATTTCCACCCCATAGTGGGCGCTGAAGCGCTCGCCCAGTTCGCTGGGCAGGGCCTCGCCGGCGGACGAGGCGAGCCGCAACGCCACGGCGCTTTTGGGCGGCAGTGCCGGTGAAGCCAGCATGCCCGCAAAACCGGTAGGCGCGCCGAAAAACACTGTGGGTTTGCGCTGCCCGACCTCGCCGCGCCAGCGCTTGAACGTGGCCTCCGGCGTAGGTCGCTCGGCCATCAGGATGGTGGTGGCGCCCACACTCAACGGGAAACTCAGTGCGTTGCCCAGGCCATAGGCGAAAAACAGCTTGGCGGCGGAAAAACAAACGTCTTGTGCTGTCAGCCCCAGCACCGGTGTGCCGTACAACTCGGCCGTCCAGTACGGATTGGCGTGGCTGTGCAGGGTGCCCTTGGGGCGACCGGTAGAGCCGGAGGAATAAAGCCAGAAGCCGGGGTCGTCGCAGGAGGTATCGGAGGGCTGCGCGAGCGGCGCATGGGCCACAAGAAACGCCGGGAGCCCGATGGCCACGTCGCTGCTGGCGGCACCGGACACCACCAAGGTGCTCACTTCATGCCCGCCCTTCGCGAGCGCTGCCTGCAAGGTTGGCAGCAACGCGGCCGACACCAGCGCCGCCTGGGCCCGGCTGTGACCAAGCATGTAGTGGTAGTCGTCGGCGGTGAGCAGCGTGTTGACAGCCACCGGAACAATGCCCGCGTACAGGGCCCCCAGAAAAGACACGGGCCAGTCGTTGTTGTCGTGCATCAGCAGCAGCACGCGTTCCTCCCTGCGTATGCCGGCCGACAGCAGCGCGGCGGCCATCTGGCGGACGCGCCGTTCAAGCTCGCCGTAACTCAGGCTGCCCTGGTCGTCGATGTAGGCGATGCGTTCGGGGTGGCCGGCATTGCGCGAGATCAGGTGCTGTGCGAAATTGAATCGCGGCGCGGGCGGAGGAGGGAGCGGGCGGTCGGGCATCGTCGGTGTCTCCTGCATGGGGCCTTGCTTATGGCCGGAATATGAATTATTCTGCGTGTTCGAACCATAATTCGAAGATCTTCGCATGTCAAGCACTATATTGCACTCTACCGGCGGCGGCCCGGAGCCGGAGGCCGCTTCAGAGGCGCAAGGCAGGAACCCGTTCCTGATCGCGCTCGGCGAGCGTGTCCGTTCCCTGCGCGCGCGCCGCGGCATGACGCGCAAGGCGGTGGCGCTGGCTGCCGACGTCTCCGAGCGGCATCTGGCGAACATGGAATATGGCGTGGGCAATGCATCCGTCCTGGTGCTGCTGCAGGTGGCCGGTGCCTTGCAGTGTTCGCTGGGAGAACTGATCGGCGACGTCACCACCTCCTCGCCCGAATGGCTGCTGATCCGCGAGCTGCTCGAGCAGCGCGACGAAGCCACGCTGCAGCGGGTGCGCGTGGCGATCGGTGAATTGCTCGGCACCGGCGGCGCGCATGCCGTAGGCAACACCCGGGTGGCGCTGATCGGCTTGCGCGGCGCCGGCAAGTCCACGCTGGGCAAGATGCTGGCCGACGATCTGGGCTACCCGTTTGTTGAACTGAGTCGGGAGATCGAGCAATTCGCGGGTTGCAGCGTGGCCGAAATCCAGGCGCTGTACGGCGCGAATGCCTATCGCCGCTATGAGCGGCGCGCGCTGGAGGAGGCCATCCAGATCTATCCAGAAGCGGTGATCGCGACGCCCGGCGGCCTGGTTTCGGACGCTGCCACCTTCAACCAGTTGCTGAGCCACTGCACCACTGTCTGGCTGCAGGCCGACCCGGAGGACCACATGGCGCGTGTCACGGCGCAGGGCGACCTGCGCCCGATGGCGGCCAGCCGCGAAGCGATGCAGGACCTCAAGGGCATCCTGGTGGGCCGCGCCGCCTTCTATTCCAAGGCGCAATACCGGCTGGATACCAGCGCCGCCCCGCTGGAGGCCACGTTCGCTGCGTTGCGCCAGATGGTTCGGCAGGCCTTGCACCTTCCGGTTTGACGTCAATTTGCGAAAAATGCATTAAAGTGCTTTTCAATTCAAAATATATGCATTATTATTCTCATCACTGGCCCCAATCGTCGGCCTGACGTCCTCCAAGGAGACTCTGCTTGTCTGACATCACCCCCGTGGACTACCGCACCGATCCGTCCCGCTACCGCCACTGGAAACTCAGCTTCGACGGCGCCGTTGCCACGCTGGGCGCGGACTTTGACGAAAACGCCGGCCTTCGGCCGGGCTACAAGCTCAAGCTCAACAGCTACGACCTGGGCGTGGACATCGAGCTCAACGACGCGATCAACCGCTTCCGCTTCGAACACCCCGAAGTGCGCACCGTGGTTGTCACCAGCCTGAAGGACCGGGTGTTCTGCTCCGGTGCCAACATCTTCATGCTGGGCGTCAGCAGCCACGCCTGGAAGGTGAACTTCTGCAAGTTCACCAACGAAACGCGCAACGGCCTGGAGGACTCGTCGCAATACAGCGGCCTCAAGTTCCTCGCCGCCGTGAATGGCGCCTGCGCTGGCGGTGGTTATGAGATGGCGCTGGCCTGCGACGAGATCTTCCTGGTGGACGACCGCTCGTCCGCCGTGAGCCTGCCCGAAGTTCCGCTGCTGGGCGTGTTGCCCGGCACCGGCGGCCTGACCCGTGTGACCGACAAACGCCATGTGCGGCACGATCTGGCGGACATCTTCTGTACCAGCGCCGAAGGCGTGCGCGGCCAGAAAGCCAAGGACTGGCGCCTGGTCGACGACATTGCCAAGCCGCAGGTGTTTGCACAGAAGGTGCGCGAGCGCGCCCTGCAACTCGCCGGGCAGAGCGACCGGCCGGCGCAGGGACGCGGCGTGGCCCTCACGCCCCTGCAACGCAGCAACGAGGCGGACGCGCTGCACTATATGTATGTGGATGTACAGATCGACCGCGCCAAACGGCTCGCCAGCTGGACCATCCGGGCACCGGGCGCGGCCCAGCCGACGGACATCACGGCCATAGAAGCCGCGGGTGCGGCGTGGTACCCGCTGCAACTGGCGCGCGAACTCGAAGACGCGATTTTGTGCATGCGGACCAACGAACTCGACATCGGCACCTGGATCATCAAGAGCGCCGGCGACGCGGCCGCCGTGCTGGCGCTGGACGCCACCCTTGTCGCGCACCAGAACCACTGGTTCGTGCGCGAGACGATTGGCGCCTTGCGCCGCACGCTGAGCCGGCTCGATGTGTCATCCCGCAGCCTGTTCGCGCTGATCGAGCCAGGTTCGTGTTTTGCGGGCACCTTCCTGGAACTGGCCCTGGCGTGCGACCGCATCTACCACCTGGCGCTGCCGGACGACAGATTGCGCGCGCCGACGATCACCGTGGACGAAGCCAACTTCGGCCTGTACCCGATGGCCACCGGCCAAAGCCGGCTGGGACGGCGCTTCTACGACGAAGCGCCCGCGCTGGACGCTGTGCGCGCACAGGCTGGCAAGGCGCTCGACGCCGACGCCGCCTTTGCGCTCGGGCTGGTGACCGCCAACCCCGACGACATCGACTGGGCCGACGAAGTGCGCATCGCGCTGGAGGAACGTGTTTCGATGTCGCCCGACGCGCTGACCGGCCTGGAGGCGAATCTGCGCTTCAACGGAACCGATACCATGGCCACCCGCATCTTCGGCCGCCTCACGGCCTGGCAGAACTGGATCTTCCAGCGCCCGAACGCGGTCGGGCCGAAGGGCGCGCTCAAGGTCTACGGCACCGGCGAGAAGGCCGGCTTCGATTTCACGCGGGTCTAGGCCGCGCGCTCCGTTTTCACCGAGACGACCATGTCCATCGACTACACCCAGAAGATCCCGAACAACGTCAACCTCGCCGACGACCGCACGCTGCAGCGCGCGCTCGAGCAGTGGCAGCCGAACTTCATCACCTGGTGGGACGACGTCGGCCCCGAGGGCTCGACCAACCACGACGTTTACCTTCGCACGGCGACCAGCGTCGATCC
>JANNDB010000990.1:0-2234 GCA_031387285.1 Betaproteobacteria bacterium
TATGCCTGCGAACACCTGCAGGTAATGGCGCGCGACCTTGACTGGTGGCTGGCGACCCTGTCCAACTACGGCTCCCTGTTCCTCGGTGAAGAGACCACCGTGGCCTTTGGCGACAAATGCAGCGGCCCCAACCACATACTGCCTACGCGCGGCGCGGCGCGTTACTCGGGCGGCCTGTCGGTCGGCAAGTTCATCAAGACCGTGACCTGGCAGCGCCTGAACCGGGACGCATCGCGCACGGTGGGGCAGGTGGCGGCGCGCATCTCGCGGCTCGAGGGCATGGAAGGCCATGCACGCACCGGCGACGTTCGGCTGCGCAAGTATTTTCCCGATGAACAGTTTGACCTCGGCGGCGCCGTCCGCTAACACCATGACCGACAGAGCGCAACCCTTGCAGGTTGACCTGAGCTGGCAGGAACCCATCCCCGAGGCTGGGGTGCAGGCTGCGCTGGCCCTGATGCACAGCGGCAAGCTGCACCGTTATGGCGAAACGGATGGGAAACCCAGCCCGGTCAGCCAGCTCGAAGCGGCGTTCGCCCGCGAGTCGGGCCGTCCCTACTGCGTGGCGCTCAACTCCTGCGGCTCCGCGATGTTCGTGGCGCTGCGCAGCGCCGGAGTCCGCCCCGGCGACGCCGTGCTGTCGAACTGCTTCACGCTGGCCCCGGTGCCGGGAGCCATTGCCCATGCGGGTGCCCGTCCCGTCCTGGTGGATGTGCGCGACGACTACACGATCGATCTCGATGATCTGGAGCGCAAGGCGCACGCCAGCGGCGCGCGCACCCTGCTGCTGTCCCACATGCGCGGGCATATCTGCGACATGGACCGCCTGCAGGCTATATGCGCCACGACCGGCATCACGCTGATAGAAGACTGCGCCCACACCATGGGCGCGAGCTGGAACGGCCGCGCCACGGGCACCTGGGGACTGGCCGCCTGCTTCAGCCTGCAGAGCTACAAACACGCCAACGCTGGCGAAGGCGGCCTGCTCGTGACGTCCGATGAAGATGTTGCCGCGCAGGCCATTTTGCTAAGCGGCAGCTACATGTTCTACGCCAGCCACGGTGCGCGGCCACCGGATGCTGTTTTCGAGCGTTGGAAGTACACCGTCCCCAACCTCAGCCTGCGCATGGGCTATCTGCCGGCGGCGCTGGAGCTGCCCCAGCTCGGCGCCGTGCTGGTGGACCGGGCGCGGCGCTGGAACCAGCGCTACCATTGGCTGGCACAGAACCTGCAAGGCATACCGCAGCTGAGGGTGCCCGCGCGCGCGGCGAAGGAACAGTATGTGGCCAGCTCCATCCAGTTCTCTCTCATCGGCCTGGCGCCATCGGCCATTCAGGTGTTTCTGGAGCAATGCGCCCGCTCAGGTGTGCACATCAAGTGGTTTGGCGCCCAGGAGCCGCGCGGATTCACCAGTGTCTGGCAACACTGGCGCGATTTTTGGGAGCCGCAATCCCTGCCCCAGGCCGAGCGGGTGCTCGCGGGCCTGTGCGACATGCGGCTGCCCCTGTCCCTCACCGAGGCCGATTGCGTTGCCATCGCCGCGGTGGTGCGCCGCGCCATGGCACACGTGGCAGACACCGCCACCGAAGGCCGCTGATGCAGGCAATCAAGGGTATTTCCGGGTTCGCTGGCTCCATCAGGGTGGCATGGCTGGCCCTTCCTCCACACGGGTGCCGGACCCACAATGGGTCTGGTGCAGTGCAGTCGCGTGTTGCTATTTACAAGGTTGATAACAGGAGAAAACGATGAAGTTGAACAAACGTCAATTGGCCGGTGTGGCAGTAGCCGCGCTGGTGGCCTGCTCGGGCGCCTTTGCCCAGGCAAGCAAGGAAGTCACGATCGCGCACCAGGACATGCTGGTGCCATTCCAGGCCCTGATGGACTCGGGCGAACTCGAGAAGGCCACCGGCTACAAGATCAACTGGCGCCTGTTTGGTGGCGGCGGCGACGTGATCAAGGCCATGGCCAGCGGCGACGTGCAACTCGGCCAGGTCGGCTCCAGCCCGCTCACCGCGGCGGCCAGCCAGGGCCAGGACATCAAGCTGTTCTGGATTCTGGACGATATCGCCGATGCCGAGGCGCTGATCGCGCGCAAGGGCTCCGGGGTCAACAGCGTCAAGGACCTCAAGGGCAAGAAGGTCGCCACGCCGTTCGTCTCCACCGCCCATTACCAGTTGATGGCCGCGATGAAACTCGAAGGGGTTGACCCCAAGGGCGTGAACGTGATGAACATG
>JANNDB010000993.1:0-2288 GCA_031387285.1 Betaproteobacteria bacterium
CGATCCGCGCGCCATCATGATCGCCGCAGGCTTTTTCGCTGTCGGCTCCTCGGCCTACATCGTCGCGCTGAAGATGGCGAGCGTGGCCGCCGTGTCCTGCCTCGGCGCCACTTCGGGCCTGTTCGCCGCCGTGCTGGCGCGGGTCTGGCTGGGCGAACGCACGCGGCTGGTGTTTTACCTGGCGACCATGGTGGCGCTGGTGGGTGTGGCCGTGATCTCCTTCAGCGAACGCGACGCATCGGTCAGCGGGCTGCTGGGCTCGCTGGTCGCCCTCGTGATGGCGATCTGTTTTGCGGGCCAGAGCGTGGCCTTGCGCCGCTACAGCGCTGTTGGCATGGAGCCTGCGATGATCGCGGGTGGTCTCTCCATCTTCTGCGTGGTTTCCTTGTTCGGCACATTGGCGCCGGTTGCCACGTCCACCCTGGCCCTGCTGTTGCTGATGGGCGCAGTGCAACTCGCCTTGCCCATGGTCTTTTACATGCGCGGCGCGCGCCATGTGCCGGTGACCCAGATGGTGCTGATCACCATGTCCGACGCCTTCCTCAACCCGCTCTGGGTCTGGCTGGTGTACGGCGAGTTGCCGTCGGCCGGTGTGTTCTGGGGCGGCGCGCTGATTCTCGGGGCTATTGCGGCGACCACCGTGCAGCGCCGCCCGGGAGCCGGTTGACCGACAGGTGCCGAAGGGGCAATTCGGCCGCGCTTGATCGAGCGCAATACGCCACGCCACCTGCGTGGCAGACTCGACACTTGGTTTCCGACCGTTCGAGGTGTCCTATGCGCAAAGCCGTGATCCTGTCCCTCCTCTCGACCATTCTGTGCCTGGCCGCAACACCGGCGGCAGCGGTCGACACGCAGCGCGGAGGCCAGCTGTACGAGTTGCGCTGCGGCACCTGCCACAGCGAAAGTGTGCACGCGCGCAGCAACCGCAGCGCCAAGTCGTTCGAGGAAATCACCGCCTGGGTCATGCGCTGGAACACAACGCTCGCCTTGAATTGGGGCGTTGACGAAATCGAGGATGTCAGCGCCTTTCTGAACGCAACCTACTATCGGCATGCCTGTCCGCCGACGGTGTGCAGGTTGTCCTCGATGGCAGCGCAGGAAACGCGCTTGCACTAGCGTCGGCCAGCACCCTCCCGGCCGACCGGAGTGATGCGGCACGGGCGCTGGCCGTGGTTTACACCAGCTGGCGCCTGATCTTGCGGTCCCAGGTCCGCGTGAGGATCTTTTCCTCCCCCTCGTAGGCTTCCAGTTTGCCGGTCACGTGGAAATGCGTCTTCGTCGCCGTCATGGACGAATAGGTCTCGGTGCGCACCTTCCAGGCTCCGCGTGAGCGCTCCTCGCTCCAGTGGTAGTCGGCGCGGGCCGAGAGCGGGTCGTCCGGGTGGATGCTGTAGGTCTCGCGGCCGCAGGCCCAGGTCGTCATGCCGTGTTCGGCAATGGTGGTGCGCCCGAAGTCGTCCACGATGGACAGGCGTTGCACGCCGGTGCGCTGGTCGATCTGAACCTCCCGCTTGTTGAACGCCCTGTCAACCTCTATCAGCTTGACGGCGGGCGACGCTTCGGCGGGCGCAAACTGCGGCGCCTTCTCGCTACGCCGCGGCAGGCGCACCGGAATGTCGATATGGCTGGCCGCCGCATATACCGTAAGAGTCACCGGCTCTGGCGTTGGCCAGATCAGCGGCCAGTAGGCCGTGGACAGGGACACGCGCAGCTTGTGGCCTTTGGGTATTCGGCTGGCTACATCGTCAAGCTGAATGCGTACGGTATAGGCGCGTCCGGGTTCCAGCGCCTGCGGTTTTTCGTGGCCGTCGCGGTGGCACAGGTTGAACACGGCATAACTCAGCCGCGACACGGCGCCGTCTGGCCAGATGGAATTGAGCCGCACGGCTAGATGCGCGACCGGTTTGTCGGCACTCACTTTCAGAGTCAGCACGGCGGCACCCATATGGTCGATATCCTGCGTGAGCGGCGCACTATCGAAGGTCAGCGAACCCGAATCGTCCCGGCGCTGGTCACCCGGAAACTCCGGGCCGAGCCAGATGATGCAGTACTCGCCGCTGTCTGCGCCCACTGTCTGCGGGGAGGAGAGGCTGAGCTTGCCAGCCTTGCCCTTGGCGCTGGACAGACCGTCGGCGTTCAGGAAGTAGCGCCGCTGTTCATGGCGGTCACCCGGCCACACAGCGTCGCCGACCCAGCGCCCGGTGATGTGCGTGACCGATGCGCCGGGGCGGCGGGCATCCATGATGTAGGTGCGGTGCGCCGGGTCTTTCTCGACTCCGGTGGCGGCG
>JANNDB010000994.1:0-5707 GCA_031387285.1 Betaproteobacteria bacterium
ATGAGCGCAGCGCCGGGCCGCCCCAAGCAAGCTCGCACCGCAGCCCGCAGGGCGGAGGTTTCAATATGAGCGCTGGCCTCGCCCAGGTCATCCAGCTGGCCATCAACGGCATGGCGATCGGGGCCATCTATGCCCTGGTGGCGCTGGGCCTGGTGCTCACCTACAAGGCAACCGAAGTGCTCAACTTCGCGCACGGCGATGTATTGATGGCCTCGAGTTTTGTCGGTTGGGGCCTGATCGTCGGCCTGGGCTGGCCATTCTGGCTGGCAGCCCTGGCCACCGTGGCGATTGCCGCTTGCTTAAGCTGGCTGATCGACGCCCGCGTGATGCGTCTCATCGTCGGACAGCCGCAGTTCGCCGGAGTGATGCTGACGATCGCCATCGCCTTCATGCTGCGCGGACTGGTGAGCATGGCCTTCGGGCCCGAATCGCGCACCTACCCCACGCCCTGGAGTGGGCAAAAGACGCAGCTCGGCACACTGGTGGTGAGCGACCTGAGCCTCGTGATCGTGGCAGCGGCGCTGCTCGTGACCCTGGTGCTGTTCTGGTTCCTGCGCAAGACCACGCTGGGTGTGGCGATCCAGGCGGCATCCCAAAACCAGCTCGCCGCCTACCTGAGTGGCATCCGCGTAAAGCGCGTGACCTCGCTGGTCTGGGCGATCTCGGGCGCCATCGCGGCCCTGTGCGGCCTGCTGCTGGCGCCCACCGCGCTGGTCGACATCGGCCTGTGGATCGTGGTGCTCAAGGCGCTGGCCGCCGTGGTGCTGGGCGGCTTCGGCAGCATTCCCGGCGCCATCCTGGGTGGCTTGCTGCTGGGTGTGATCGAACAATTCTCCGGTGTCTACCTGCCCGACGGCTTCAAGGATGCCATGGCCTATGTGGTCTTGATCGGTGTGCTGATCCTGTGGCCACGCGGCCTGCTCGGCGAAGCACACGGCCGGCGCGTCTGAGGTTGACGGCACCATGCGTTTTCACTACGACACCTCCTACCGCGACAGCCACACCCTGCTGCGTTATCCCGTTGGCCGCATCGCCTACGCGGTATTGCTTGCGCTGCTGCTGGCCGTGCCGTGGCTGTTACCCAAGTACTACGTCGGCGAGTTGTCCTACCTGTTCATCATGTGTGTCGCGAGCCTGGGGCTGATGATCCTGGTGGGCTACACCGGCCAGGTATCGCTGGGGCACTCCGCCTTCCTGGCCATCGGCGCCTATGCGCACAGCTGGATGCTGGCGCAAGGTGTTCCGCTGGTCCTGTCCATGCTGCTGGCGGCGGGTTTCACGGGAGCTATCGGCCTGGTCATCGGGCTACCGGCGATACGGGTCTCAGGCCTGTACCTTGCCATGGTGACGCTGGCCTTTGCCATCCTGACCGAACACATCATCGGCCACTGGAAAAGTGTCACCGGCGGCTTCAGCGGGTTCACAGTGGGCAATCCGCTCGTGTTCGGCTACGACCTGTCGGGCCTGCGACCCTTTTATTACCTGTGTCTGGGCGTGCTCGCGCTGGTGCTGCTGGGGCTGGTGAACCTGATGCGCTCGCAGACCGGGCGGGCGTTCCAGGGGGTGCGCGACTCGGAAGCCGCCGCCTACAGCCTGGGCATCTGGGTCGCGGGTTACAAGGTGCTGGCGTTTGTACTCTCGGCCATGGTGACCGGCCTGGCCGGTGCCTTGCTGGCGCACCATGTGCGCTTTCTCAGCCCCGAAGGTTTCGGCCTGATCCTGTCGCTCGAGCTGGTGCTGATGGTCACCATCGGCGGTCTGGGTTCACTGCGCGGCGCAGTGTTCGGTGCCATCCTGATCAGCCTGCTGCCGACCTTCATCTCGCGTATCAAACCGATGCTGCCGGAGCAGATATCCAAGCAGTTCGGGCTGGAGATCTTTGTCTTCGGGTTGGTGCTCGCGCTGTTCGTGTTGTTCGAGCCCAAGGGCCTGAACGGCCGCTGGATCAAGTTCAAGGCCTTTCTGGAGACTTTTCCCTTGTACCGGCAGGACATGTTCAAACGGGGCAAAAGTTACATGAAGTCGGAGCGCTACAAATGACTGTGTTCTCCGTGCGCGATGTGTCACTGCGGTTCGGCGGCGTGCAGGCCGTTGGCAACGTGAGCTTTGACGTGGAGCAGGGCGAGGTATTCGCCATCATCGGCCCGAACGGCGCCGGCAAGACCTCCATGCTCAATGTGATCACCCGGGTGTTCGACCCGACCTCCGGCTCGGTCGTGTTCGACGGGCAGGACATCACGACGCTGGCGCGTCACCGCGTGGTGCAGCACGGCATCGCGCGCACTTTCCAGAACATCGAACTTTTCGAAGGCGGCACGGTACTCGACAACCTGCTGCTCGGACGGCACCGGTTTGGCCATGGCAATTTCGCTGCGCATTGGTTGTGGACCCCCGCTGTGCGCCGCGCCGAAGAAGCCTCGCGCGCGCACGTGGAAGACGTGATCGAACTGCTCGACCTGATGCCGCACCGCAACAGCCCGGTGGCCGGCCTGCCGTACGGCGTGCGCAAGGTGGTGGAACTGGCGCGCGCGCTGGCCACGCAGCCGCGCCTGTTGCTGCTGGACGAACCCGCCTCCGGTCTCAATCCGGAAGAAACGCGCGACCTGGCGTTCTGGATCGACGACATCCAGAACGACCTGGGCATCACCGTCATCATGGTCGAACACGACATGTCGCTGGTGTCGGAGGCCGCCGACCGCGTGTTGTGCATGAACATGGGCCAGGTGCTCGCACTGGGCACTCCCGAAGAAGTGCAGGGCAATCCGGCGGTGATCGCCGCTTACCTGGGAGGATGACGTGGCAAGCACTCCCATCCTTTGTGTAAAGAACCTGGAAACCTGGTACGGCCCGGTGAACGCCATCAAGGGCGTCAATCTCGACGTTCAGGAAGGCCACATCGTCGCTGTGCTGGGCGCCAACGGTGCGGGCAAGACCACCTTGCTCAACACCATCGCCGGTGTGATCGACCCGTTCAAGGGCAGCGTGGAGTTCAGGGGGCAGTCCATCCACGGCCAGGACCCGGACCGCGTGGCGCGCGGCGGCGTTGTTCTGGTGCCCGAGGGCCGCCAGGTGTTTCCTTTCCTGTCGGTGCGCGAGAACCTGATGATGGGCACCTTCGCGCGGGCCAGCCGCGACGAACTCGAAGCCGATCTGCAACGCATCTTTGGCTGGTTCCCGCGGCTGCTGGAGCGCCAGGCGCAGCACGGCGGCCTGCTTTCGGGCGGCGAGCAGCAGATGCTGGCCATTGGCCGCGCCTTGATGGCGCGCCCGGCCGTGCTGCTGCTGGATGAACCCTCGCTAGGCCTCTCGCCGCTGCTCACGCGCGAAATTTTTTCCATCATCTTGCGCATCAACAGCGAACTGCGGACGTCCATCCTGGTGGTGGAGCAGAACGCGGCGATTGCACTGGCCACCGCGCACGATGGCTACGTCATGGAGCTGGGCCGTGTGGTCGCTGCCGGCACCTGCGCCGAATTGATGGCCAAGGACGACGTGAAGGAGTTTTACCTCGGCGGCGCCGGCCACGCGCAACGCGCCGATGGTCACAAGCAGCGCTGGAAACGGCGCAAGACGTGGAGATGACGCCGGCCATGCAGACCAGCACCAGCCCCCTGACCGCCTTCGGCCACGACACGCCGCAAAAGCTGTTTCGCGCGCGTTGCCGCGAGTGGGCCGGCATGGCCGCGCTGCGCCACAAGAAAAAGGGCATCTGGTCTAGCGCCAGCTGGGACCAGTACTACGAGAGGGCGCGCGCCGTCGGTCTGGCGCTGGCCGACCTCGGACTGCGGCGCGGAGATGCCATCGCGGTGTTGTCGGAGAACCGGCCCGAGTGGCTCTATGCCGACATGGGCGCACAGTGCATGGGCCTGCTCAGCGCCGGCATCTACCCCACCTCGTCGCCTGAACAGGTGCTCTACATCCTGAGCGACGCACGGGTACGCGTGGTATTTGTCGAAAACCAGGAGCAGTACGACAAGGTCGTGGCGGTGCGGGCCGACTGCCCCGGGCTGCAGCGCATCGTGATCAGCGACCGCAAGGGTTTGCGCGGCCTGGACGATGCCATGGCCACTGATTTTTCAGCGATGCTGGCGCACGGCAGTGCGCTTGCGCAGACCCAGGGCGCCCAGTTCGAGCAGGCCATCGACGCCAGCCAACCCGCCGACACAGCCTTTCTGGTCTACACCTCGGGCACCACGGGCGCGCCCAAGGGGGCCATGATATCCAACCGCAACCTCATTTTCCAGATCGGCAGCGTGGGGCAGTACCTGGCGCTGCAACCGCTCGACCGCACGTTGTCGTTCCTGCCGCTGTGCCACATTGCCGAACGCATGAGCACCGTGTTCAACCCGTTGGCACAGGGCCAGACCGTGCATTTTCCGGAAAATGCCAGTACCGTCTTCAACGATGTGCGCGAAGTGGCGCCGCATGTGATATTCGGGCCGCCCCGCTTCTGGGAAAAGATGTACTCGCAAGTCACGCTGTATATGCAAGACGCCATTCCGGCAGCGCGCAAGGTATACGCCCAGGTGCTGGCCGAAGGCGCGGCGCTGGCGCAGGCCCGGCTCGACGGCACACCGGTGGGCGGCTGGCGCGCCACGCGCTATGCCTGGATGCAAACGCTGGTGCTGGCTAACCTTCGCAGCTTCCTGGGACTGCAGAACATCAAGACCGCCATGACCGGCGCCGCGCCTGTACCGCCCGACCTGCTGCGCTGGTACATGGCGATCGGCATCGATCTGCTGGAAGCCTTCGGCATGACCGAGACCTGCGGTTTTTGCACGTCGATGCCACCAGGCCGCATCAAGATCGGCACCGCCGGAGTCCGCGCCGAAGGCACCGAAATCCGTCTTGGCGCGCAGGACGAGGTGCTGGTGCGCGGGCCGAACGTGTTCGCCGGCTACTGGGGTCTGCCGGACAAGACGCGCGAAGCCATCGACGCCGACGGCTGGCTGCATACCGGCGACTGCGGCACGCTGGACGCCGACGGCTATCTGGCGATCCGCGACCGGCTCAAAGACATCATCATCACCTCGGGCGGCAAGAACATCACGCCAAGCAATATCGAGAACCACATCAAGTTCAGCCCCTATGTGTCCGATGCCGTGGTGATTGGCGAGGGCCGCAACTACCTCACCTGCCTGGTGATGCTGGACCAGGACACCGTGGCCAAGTTCGCCCAGGACAAGCAGGTGCCCTATACCGACTTTGCCAGCATGACACGGGCCCCGGAAATCGTGCAGCTGATCCACACCGAGCTCGAGCAGGTCAACACGCGGCTGGCACGGGTGGAGCAGATCAAGGATTTCCGCATCATCGCGCAGCTGCTGACGGCGCAAGACGATGAACTGACACCGACCATGAAACTCAAACGCAAGGTGATCGCCACCAAGTATGCCGATGTGATTGCTACGATGTACCGTACCTGAGAGTGATGACCCAACGGGCTACACGCCCATTTTTTCTTAAAGAGGAGACTGCCATGTTGAAGAGATTGACCCATACGCTGCTGAGTGCGGCGCTGGCCGTGGGAGCCGCCAGCGGCGCCCTGGCCGCTGGTGTAAGCGCCACCGAAATCGTGCTCGGCACACACCTGGACCTGTCCGGCCCGGTGGCAGCCGGCATGCCCAGCATACGCAACGGCATGCAGATGCGCCTGGAGGAGGCCAATGACGCCGGTGGCGTGAATGGCCGCAAGTTCCGCATCGTC
>JANNDB010000996.1:0-6742 GCA_031387285.1 Betaproteobacteria bacterium
CGGGCCGCCAATCAGGAAGCGCTGAAGCTGTTGCTGGAAGACCATTTCACGCTGAAACCGGTGGAGCACTGGATCACGGCCTTCAACGACGCGGGCGTGCCACACGCCCGCATCAACGATTACGCCGCCGCATTGGCCGACCCGCAGTCCGTCCACATGGACTGGGTGCAGCCGCTCACCTTGCCAGGGGGCGAAAAAACCCGGACCTTCGGCTCACCGATACGCATCGACGGCCAGGGATTTGCCGTGCGGGGCTCTCCGCCGGCGCTCGGCCAGCACACGGCCGAGATCCGGGCGCGTTATGCGGGCGTCACGGCAGCCACTGGTGACGCCCCCCGCAACGCGGATTGACCCCAGAAGGAGGACGCATGCAGAACCGGCTACTGGATTTTGTCTCGGCAATGTCGGCGTTGGCGGGCGCCGGCTCAACCAGTGAGGCACACACGCTGGAACAGGCCGGCGCCTTGTTGTCCACACTGATCGCCCAAGACGACTGGTTACCCGAGGCGATGGCGCAACCACACGCGCAGTACTACCAGCAGCATCTGTTGTACGGGGACCCGCTCGACCGGTTTTCGCTGGTCAGCTTTGTCTGGGGGCCCGGGCAGAAGACGCCCATCCACGACCACACGGTGTGGGGCATCATCGGCATGCTGCGCGGTGCCGAGCTGGGCCAGCGATTTGCCTTCACGTCACAAGGGCAACTGCTGCCGGCAGGCCGGGAGGAGCGCCTGGAGCCTGGCCAGCTCGAATACGTGTCGCCACGCCTGGGGGACATCCACCAGGTGCGCAATGCGTTTGAGGACCAGGTGTCGGTCAGCATCCACCTGTATGGCGGAAACATCGGGCGCATACGCCGCCATGTCTACGCGCCGCAGACGGGCGCCGCCCGGGAGTTCGTATCGGGCTTCTCCAATGCCCTGGTACCCAATCTGTGGGCGGCCGCGTCGTCATGAGCGAGCTCCTGATCACCCGCGAAGGGACCTTGATGCGCGTCGCGCTGAATCGCCCGCACAAGGGCAATGCGTTGTCGGCTTCGCTGGTGGCCGAGTTGCTCGCCACCGTGGATGCCGCCCGCGCAGAGAGCGTGCGGCTGTTGCTTCTCACCGGCGAGGGACGGCACTTCTGTACGGGATTCGACCTCTCCGCCCTGTCCGAAGAGACTGACGACAGCCTGCTGGCCCGCTTCACCCGTACCGAGTTGCTGCTGCAGGCGATCCACACGGCGCCGTTCGACACGCTGGCGATTGCGCAGGGCCGCGTCATGGGCGCAGGCGCCGACCTGTTCTGCGCCTGCGCACATCGCTGGGTCACAGGGGCGGCCTCGTTTGCGTTCCCGGGTGCGGCCTTCGGCATCGTGCTGGGCACGGCGCGCCTGGGCGATGTGGTGGGCGCTGCGCGCGCGAAAGACTGGGTGCACAGCGGCAGCACCATTGCAGGGGATGCGGCGCTCGCGGCCGGTCTGGTGCAGCG
The DNA here is from genome assembly GCA_031387285.1 of Betaproteobacteria bacterium. Classification (GTDB taxonomy): domain Bacteria; phylum Pseudomonadota; class Gammaproteobacteria; order Burkholderiales; family Burkholderiaceae_C; genus CAISIP01. The sequence continues at coordinate 1,474 of JANNDB010000996.1, forward strand.
ACAGCTCGCTGCAGCCGATGTGGAACAGGCTGTTGACGAGCTATTGGCGCAGACCCAGCGGCTCGATGCACCCACGCACGGCGCAATTCGCCAGGCACTGGACGCGGTACGCCGCCCGCGCGGCGAAGCCGGTGATGCGCAGGACCTGGCCCGCCTGGTGCAGTCTGCTGCGCGAGCGGGGCTGCGTGAGCGGATCCTGGCCTATCGGGCCGCCAGCACAGGCCGCTAGCGCAGCGTTCCATGCTAGCGGGCGAGGAGCCACGCGATCGTCACTGCCTTCAGGATGGCAGCAATGATCCTGGGGAGGCCACCGCAGTTCGGGCAGTGCTCCAAGGCGGGTTGGGCGCTGCCTTCTATCGTCTTGCCGCATGACGGCGTAAATCGATTGCACTACGATGCAAGGCCGAACCTCGCATAACCCCATGACCAAAACTGGCAACGATCTTTTTATCGTCGACAACAGCGACGAAGAGTGGAAGGTACTGAACTACCTCGCTGAGTGGTGCGAAATCTCCTCCCGCTTTGACATTGCGACCGGTTACTTTGAGATCGGTGCACTTCTCGCGTTGGATGGCAAATAGCAAAAACTGGACCAGATTCGTACCCATACCGCTTGCGGCCGGACTTCGGCTGGAAAACCGACGCAGGCGAGCTCATTCTGTGGGAACACCTCGGGATGCTGGACCGAGATGACTACAAAGAGGGATGGGACAAAAAGCGGGCGTGGTATGCAGTGAACGGGTACCACGAAGGCGTGAATTTGTTCACCTCAACTGAGGGCCCAGGCTTGGACATGAGCCATGTTGAAGCTGTCGCGCAGAAGGTGAAAGCGGCACTGGACCGATAGACTTGGTTCCAACCTATGGCAACCAGACACCACTTTGTTGACGAGGCAGGAGACACGACGCTCTTTGGCCGCCATGGAAAAGTCTTGGTCGGCACCGATCAAACCTCGCTCTTTTTCATCGTTGGGCGGCTGGAGGTGGATGACCTGCCGGCATTGGAGGCGGACGTCACGGCATTGCGTGCCCAGTTGATCGCGGATCCGCTGTTGCGGGCGATTCCTTCCATGAAACCCGGTGCCGGAAAAACTGCCTCGTTCTTTCACGCCAAAGATGACGTGCCCGAAGTGCGTCACGCGGTGTTCAAGCTCCTGCCACAGCACGATCTGCGGTTGTCTGCCGTTGTGAAGGAAAACACCACTTGCTGGCCGACGTGCGCGGCCACGAAGCAGCCAACCCCAAGTACCGTTACAAGGCGGACGGGCACGAGATTTATGACGACTTGATCGCCAGGCTGTTCGGGCGTTTTGGCGAGTTTGGAGCCGAGCGCAACGTGACGTTTGCCGTGCGAGGCAGCAAGCCGCGCACGGTTGCGCTAAAAACAGTGCTGGATCGGATCGACAAGGGATTTGAGGGCGATTTCGGCTTTTCGCCCCACGCCGATACGGCAGTGCAAAGCGGCTACCCGAGCACCAGCGCTGGGTTACAGGCCTGCGACTATTTGCTATGGGCTTTGCAGCGTTTCTATGAGCGCAAGGAAGAGCGCTACCTGCAAGCCATGTGGCCAAAATTTGCGCGGGTTCTTGACCTGGATGCACCGGCCCCAAAAACCAAAGGCAAGCCAGTATCTGGCGGAGTGGAGTTCAATGAAAAACACCCGCTGACTTTGGAAAGTCGAGCGGGTGCTTGGAATAAGGATCGAGAGATATAGGGTGAACCGAATCACCACACGACATGAAGCCGACTTTTGTCTCTCGAAGGTCTCAGTTTACCACGGCGGCGCACGTTTGGGCATGGTAGGCCCGTGTGGCCCGACGCTAACTCCAGATCCCCAAGGCCACGAGCAGTGCCAGCAATTGCTCGCGTGAAAACGGTTTGGTCAGGAATCCATCGGGGCCTGCGCCATCCGTATCGGTAGCCACTGCCGCCTGCACCTCGCCCGTGAGAAATACAAAGCGCGTCTGCGACAGAACCGCCGCACTGCGCACTGCGGCGAGCAGCGCGCGTCCCGACATATGCGGCATGTGCATGTCCGACAGGATCAGTTCCGGCGGATCGGCCATTGCACTCTCCAGCGCAGCCCGCCCATCGGCCGCAACCACGACCTGGTAACCCTCCAGCCTGAGCAGCATCGAGAGTGTCGTGCGCACAAAGGGTTCGTCGTCGGCGACCAGCACTTTCACCGTGCGTCCTCCCCGTAACCACCGCCCCCCGGTGTGTGGATCTCGAAGATGTCGCCAGGCTCCATCGCCACCTGCCCGATATGGCCCAGTTCTTCGACCGAGCCATCGCGCCGCACGACCCGGTTCAGCCCCGGCGCGCCACTGCCACCAGCTGCCATGCCGAACGCACCGGCCTTGCGCCCGTTGCTCAGGATACTCGCCGTCATCGCCTCCAGGAAACACACACGCCGCACGCCACCGTCGCCGCCCGTCCACTGGCCGGCCCCGCCGGACCCGTGCCGGATCGCGTAACTCTCCAGCCGCACGGGAAAGCGGAACTCCAGCACTTCCGGGTCGGTGAGGCGCGAGTTCGTCATGTGCGTCTGCACGACGCTGGTGCCGTTGAACCCGTTGCCAGCCCCGGAGCCACCCGAGATCGTCTCGTAATACTGGTGGTGCGCATTGCCAAAGGTGAAGTTGTTCATGGTGCACTGGCTGGCGGCCATTACCCCGAGCGCGCCGATCAAGGCATTGGTGATGCAGCTGGATGTCTCCACATTGCCGGCTACCACGGAGGCCGGCGGATCGGGGTTGAGCATGGAGCACGCGGGGATGATCACTTTGAGCGGCTTCAGGCAGCCCGCGTTGAGCGGAATATCGTCATCCACCAGCATGCGGAAAACGTACAACACCGCTGCCATGCACACGGCGGTGGGTGCGTTGAAGTTGTTGGTCTGTTGTGCCGATGTGCCGCTGAAGTCAATCTCGGCGCTGCGCTCCGCCGCGTTCACGCGCACCGCCACGGAGATCTGCGCGCCGTTGTCCAGCGGCAACGTGAAGCTGCCGTCGCGCAGCCGATGGATGACGCGACGCACCGATTCCTCGGCGTTGTCCTGCACATGGCCCATGTAAGCCTGCACCACGTCCAGACCAAACTCGGCGACCATCTTGCGCAGTTCCTGCGCGCCCTTCTCGTTGGCGGCGATCTGCGCGCGCAGGTCGGCCATGTTTTGCTGCGGGTTGCGAGCCGGGTGCGCGCCAGCGCCCAACAACTCCAGCATCGCCGCTTCGCGCAGCACGCCCTGGTCGACCAGCAGCACGTTGTTGATCTGAACGCCCTCTTCCTCGATACGCGTAGAGAACGGCGGCATGGAGCCCGGCGTAGTGCCGCCCACGTCCGCATGGTGGCCACGGCTACCCACGTAGAACAGCGCCTTGCCATCCAGATATACCGGCGTGATGACCGTGATGTCGGGCAGGTGCGTGCCGCCGTGGTAGGGATCGTTCAACACGAACACGTCACCGGCGCGCATGGTCGCGGCGTTTTCGCGCACCACCGTCTTGATGCTCTCGCCCATGGAGCCCAGGTGCACCGGCATGTGCGGCGCGTTGGCGATCAGGTTGCCCTGCGCGTCGAACAGCGCACAGCTGAAGTCCAGCCGCTCCTTGATATTCACTGAGTAGGCGGTGTTCTGCAACTGCAGGCCCATCTGCTCGGCGATGTTCATGAACAGGTTGTTGAACACCTCCAACAGCACCGGGTCAGCCCGGGTTCCGGCGGCGTAGCGCACCTCGCGTTCCACGCGGCGCTCCAGCAGCAGATGGTCGAGCGCGGTCAGCGCCGCCTCCCAGCCCGGCTCCAGCACGGTCGTGGCGTTCTTCTCGGCAATGATGGCCGGGCCGCGGATCACGTCGCCCGGGCGCAGGTCTTCGCGCACCACGAGTGCCGCATCGTGCCAGCGTCCGCCTGAATACATGGGCACGGTGGCGCGGCGCGGCACGTCGCGCGCAGCCTGCAGCGGATGGCGCACTTCGTCGGCTGCATCACCCGGCAACACGGCTTCCACCGACACCGCTTCCACCACCAGGCCGCGGCCTTGCATCAGGAAAGCAAAACGCTGCAGGTAGGCTGCTTCGAAGGCCGCCGTCACGTCGGCCAGCGTGCCGAATGGCACCACCAGCGCGGAATCGCTGCCCTGGTAACGCACATGAATGCGACTGTGCATCTGCAGCGCTCCGGGACGGGCCTGCTGCGCGAGCAGATCCACGCTGGCAGCGGCGGCGAGCGCCTCGACCTGCCCTGCCAGCGCCTGCAGCGTGGCCGCGTCCAGCGGCGCTTCCACCGCCTGCTCGCGGATCACGCTCTGGTCCGCCAGGCCCATGCCATACGCGCTCAACACGCCCGCCAGCGGATGCACCAGCACGCGCGTCATGCCCAGCGCATCGGCCACCAGGCAGGCATGTTGCCCGCCAGCGCCACCAAAACACTGCAGCGTGTAACGCGTCACGTCGTATCCGCGCGCCACCGATATCTTCTTGATGGCGTTGGCCATCTGCTGCACCGCGATCTGGATGAAGCCTTCGGCCACCTCGGGCGCGCTGCGGCCCGAGCGCTGCGCCAGCTCGGCGAAGCGCGCCCGCACCACGCTCTCGTCCAGCGCCTCATTCGCGGCGGGCCCGAACACCTTGGGGAAATAGGCCGGCTGCACCTTGCCCACCAGGATGTTTGCATCCGTCACGGTCAAGGGGCCGCCGCGCCGGTAGCTCGCCGGCCCCGGGTTGGCCCCGGCGCTGTGCGGGCCGACGCGAAAACGTGCGCCGTCGAAAGCCAGCACCGACCCGCCACCTGCCGCGACGGAGTGAATGCTCAGCATCGGCGCGCGCATGCGCACTCCGGCTACCTGGGTTTCGAACTCGCGCTCGAATTGGCCCGCGTAATGCGATACATCGGTCGAGGTGCCACCCATGTCAAAACCGATCACGCGTTCCTGGCCGGCCACCTCCGCGGTGCGCGCCATGCCGACAATGCCGCCGGCGGGGCCGCTCAGCACGGCATCCTTGCCCTGGAACGCATGGGCGTCGGCCAGCCCGCCGGACGACTGCATGAAGAACAGCCGCACACCCGGCATCTCCGCCGAAACCTGCTCGACATAACGGCGCAGGATGGGCGACAGGTAAGCGTCCACCACCGTGGTGTCGCCCCGGCTCACAAACTTCATGAGCGGGCTGACACCGTGTGAGGTGCTGATCTGGGTAAAGCCCAGAGCCCGCGCGATCCGCTGCGCCGCTGCCTCATGGGCCGGGTACCGGTAGCCGTGCATGAAC
>JANNDB010001030.1:0-7662 GCA_031387285.1 Betaproteobacteria bacterium
CGGGCCGATGTAGTCCGACCAGTTGTAGACGTTGAGCACCTTCTCTTCCTGCTGGGCCAGTGCGCCGGGCGCCGCCATAGCCAGTGCCAGCCCCGTCGCGCACAGCACCGTCCAGACCCGCCACCCTTTGAACACGACAGCCATGAAGTACTCCTCAAATCAGAAAATGCGAAAAACCAAAACCCTGCCAACCACACAATCCGCACCATGTTAGGGAGATTGCGCTGCCCGGGGTACTCAGGCAATCCCTAATGCGGCTCAGGCCAGCCAACCGTTGGTTTGCGCGTCCTTCAGCGTCAAGTCCAGACAAAGGGTGATCAGGGCCATCATTTCGTCAATCTGTTCGTGCGTCATGGTCAGGGGCGGGGCAATGATCATCCGGTCCCCCACGGCCCGCATGACAAGGCCGTTGCGAAAGCAATGGCCGCGGCACACCATGCCCACGGCCAGCGCGCCGTCAAAGCGCGCTGCAGTGCGCTTATCCTTCACCAGCGCCAGCCCAGCCACCAGGCCGCAAGTCTCGGCCACCCCGACCAGAGGATGCGCATTCAGCTTGGCAAATTTTTTAGCAAGATATGGGCCAATATCGTCGCGCACACGCTGCGGCAGCCGCTCACGCTCCATCAGGTTGACATTGGCCAGCCCGACTGCGCAGGCTACCGGGTGTCCGCTGTACGTATAGCCGTGGTTGAACTCGCCGCCCTGCTCGATCAGCACCCGGGCCACCCGGTCTCCGACCATCACACCGCCCAATGGCACATAACCGCTGGTCACGGCCTTGGCAAAAGTCACCAGATCGGGGCGGTATCCGAACTTTTCATAGGCAAACCAATGGCCCAGGCGGCCGAAGGCGCAGATCACCTCGTCGCTGATGAGCAGGATGCCGTACTTGTCCACGATGCGCTGGATCTCGGGCCAGTAGGTTTCGGGGGGAATGATCACGCCGCCGGCACCCTGCACCGGCTCGGCGATGAACGCCGCCACCCGCTCTGGCCCGACCGCCAGAATCTTCTCTTCCAGCCAATGCGCGGCACGCAGGCCAAACTCGGCCGCCGTCTCACCCGGTTGGCCCAGGTCAAAGTAATAGGGCTGCTCGATATGGGTGATATTGGGAATCGGCAAGTCGCCTTGCGCATGCATTCCCTCCATGCCGCCCAATGAGGCGCCAGCCATCGTGCTGCCGTGGTAGGCGTTGCGGCGGCTGATGATGACCTTGCGCTGCGGTTGGCCCAGCAAATCCCAGTAGCGGCGCACCATGCGCACGTTGGAATCGTTGCTTTCGCTGCCGCTGGAGGAATAGAAGACGTGTTCGAAGCGGCGGCCACCCACCACCGGCGCCAGGCTGGCCAGCTTAGCCGCCAGCGTGACGGCGGGAACGTTCGTGGTCTGGAAAAAGCTGTTGTAAAACGGCAGCGTCATCATCTGCGCATGGGCCGCGTCGGCGAGTTCGCGCCGCCCGTACCCGACGTTCACGCACCACAGCCCGCTCATGGCGTCGAGCAGGCGGTTGCCCTCGGAATCCCATATATAGATGTCCTCGGCGCGCGCGATCACCCGTGCGCCCCGGCTGGCCAGGTCCTTGTGGTCGGTAAACGGGTGCAGGAAGTGTGCGCGGTCCAGTTGCTGGATGTGCAGGGTATCAACGGCGGTGTTCATGGTGCGGACAATCTCAGGGGTTCAGACATGCAACAGCAGGTGCTCGCGCTCCCAGGGGGAGATCACCTTCATGAACTCATCGAACTCAAGCTCCTTGATTTCGGAATACACCGTGATGAATTCCTTGCCGAGCACATCGTGCAAGTCGGTCTCGCGGCGCAGCCAGTCCAGCGCCTCGCCCAGGCTGCGCGGCAGCGAATAAGGGGACAGGTAGGCGTCCCCCTTCATCTGCGGTTTGGGCTTGATCTGGTTCTTCAGGCCCAGGTAGCCGCAGGCCAGGGTCATCGCCAGGGCCACGTACGGATTGGCGTCGGCACCGATCACGCGGTTCTCCACGCGCCGCGCCTGCGGTTCGGAGATCGGCGAACGGATGCCCACCGTGCGGTTGTCATATCCCCATTCGATATTGATGGGCGCGGCGGTGTTGCGCGACAGGCGGCGGTAACTGTTCACGTACGGCGCCACCAACACCATCGCCGCCGGAATGTAGCGCTGCAGCCCGCCTATGTAATGCATGAACGCTTCCGAGGGCGTGCCGTCCTCGTTGCTGAAGATATTGCGCCCGGTCTTGACGTTCAGGATGCTCTGGTGCACATGCATGGCGCTGCCGGGTTCTCCCTCGATCGGCTTGGCCATGAAGGTCGCGTACATGTCGTGGCGCAAGGCAGCCTCGCGCACCGTGCGCTTGAACAGGAACACCTCGTCGGCCAGGCCCAACGGTGTCGCGTGGAAGAAGTTGATCTCCATCTGCCCGGCGCCCACCTCGTGGATCAGCGTATCCACGTTGAGCTCCATCTTGTCGGAGTAGTCGTAGATTTCCTCGAACAGCGGGTCGAACTCGTTCACGGCGTCGATGCTGTAGGCCTGGCGTGACGTCTCGGCGCGCCCGCTGCGCCCTACCGGTGGTCGCAGCAGGGTGTTCGGGTCGGTGTTGCGCGCGGTCAGGTAGAACTCCAGCTCGGGGGCGACTATGGGCTGCAGCCCTTCGGCGGCGAACAGGTCGCAGATGCGGCGCAATACGCTGCGCGGCGCAAACGGCACCAGCTTGCCTTCGTGGTCGAAACAGTCGTGGATCACCTGCGCGGTCGGATCCGTGGCCCACGGAACAATACGCACGGTGGAAGGATCGGGCCGCAACTGCATGTCCTTGTCGGTCGGGTCGATCACGTCGTAATACGGGCCACTTTCGGGGAACTCGCCAGTCACGCCCATGGCAACGATGGCCTGCGGCAGGCGCATGCCACGATCCTCGGTGAACTTGGCGCGCGGCAATATCTTTCCGCGGGCCACGCCGGTCAGGTCGGGCACCAGGCATTCCACCTCGGTCACCCTGCGTTCATTGAGCCACTGCTCCAGGTCATTGAAATTCATCACTTTTTCGTCAGCCATGAGACTCTTCCTCTAATTCTTGTCAAACCAGCGCCGCGAACCGTTCACGCTGGCGCCTGCGGCAGGCGTCTCCAAACGCCTTGAACATTGCGGCATAAAAGGCATTCTCGGTGCTGCGCCACTCCGGGTGCCACTGCACGGCACAGGCAAATCCGGGCGCCGACGCGACCGAAAACGCCTCCACCAGACCATCGTCGCTGCGCGCCTCCACCTGCAGACCCGGCGCCAACCGGTCCACACCCTGCCCGTGCAAGGAGTTGACCATGGCGCGCTCACCGCCAGCCCAACGGGCGAAATCCGATCCGGCCCGCAAATTCACGGCGTGACCGGGCCCATATTGCACATCCAGTGCTGCGCCGGTGGGCTCACGGTGGTCACGCAGGCCGGGCACCGCATGGACCGCCTGGTGCAGCGAGCCGCCCAGCGCCACATTGATCTCCTGGAACCCGCGGCAAATTCCGAGCAGGGGCACCGCCTGCGCCACGCAGGTGCGCACCACGTCAAGCGTCAGGCTGTCGCGCGCTGTGTCCAGCGGCAGGGAGCGGTCGGCCACATCCTGATCAAAATGCGACGGATGCACATTGGACGGCGAACCCGTCAGCATCACTCCGCACACCTGTTCCAGCAGTGGCGCAATGTGCGCGCTTGCGGCCAGCGGAAACAGCACCGGCTGGGCGCCCACACTGTCTTGGACGGCGCGGGCGTATTTGTCTCCCAGAACCAGATACGGCATCTGATGGCCGTCTTCGCCAAGCTCGCGGTGGTCTGCCGGCAGCCAGACCAGGCACGGTGTCGTATTCATGCGCAACAACCTGCTTTTGATAGGGGATCCATTGTGCGTCAGGCGCGTTGCTGCCCCGATCTACAAGGCGTCGCGCAATTGGGCAAAGGCCATCGCCAGCGCCAGGCTTGGGGTGCGCAACAAGGCGCCGCCCGGGAACGCGCGGTGGCGCAGGCTCGCGAACAGGTCAAAGCGCTCGGCCTGTCCGGCCACTGCTTGCGCTACCAGCCGCCCGGCCAGACCGGTGAGCGCCACGCCATGGCCGCTGAATCCCTGCAGGAAATAGATGTTGTGGCCAATGCGGCCAAAATCCGGCGCGCGGTTCATGCTGATGTCCACAAAGCCGCCCCACACGTATTCCAGGGCCACCGAAGCCAACTGGGGGAACACCCGGGTCATGCGCGCGCGCAGACTCGCCTCCAGGTTCGCCGGCGTCATCGTGGTGTAACTCACACGCCCGCCAAACAGCAGCCGGTGATCGGCGCTGCACCGGAAGTAGTCCAGCGCAAAATTGTTGTCGCAAACCGCTGCATTCTGCGGCAGCAATTGGCGGTGCACAGCCTCCCCCAGTGGAGCGGTGGCAGCGATATAGGTACCGACCGGCATGATGCGCGCGCGCAGCTGCGGGGCGATCTGCGCGCCGTATTCGCCCAGTGTGCAGTTGCCCGCGAGCACGGCAAACCGCGCGTTGACGGCCCCGTGTGCCGTACTGGCCCGGACCCTGTCGCCGCGCTGCAGCGCGTTGACCGCCGAATGCTCGAATAGGCGCACGCCCAGGCCGCGCGCCGCAGCCGCCAGACCCAGGCCATACTTCAGCGGGTGCAGGTGCCCGGACACCGATTCGTAGCCAGCCGCGCAGTATTGCCCGCTATCGATATGGCGGCGCACCGCATCTCCTTGCGACAGCGCACATGCGAGGCCGTAGTTGTCGCGCAGGCTGCCGAGTTCGGCCAGCAGCATGCGCGCCTTGCGCGCGGTGTCGGCGACATACAGATAGCCCCTGACCCGCTCGCACTGTATGGCGTACTCTGCGATGCGCTGGTCAATCAGGCCGATGCCTTCCAGTGCCATGTCCCATGCCCGTCGTGCATCTGCGCGTCCCAACTGCGATTCCAGTACGGCCTGGCCACTGGCAAAACCGACGATGGCCTGGCCGCCGTTACGCCCCGAGGCCCCACTGCAAATGCGGTCGGCCTCCAGCACGGCGACCTGGTACCCGCGCTGCGCGAGCTCGATAGCGGCAGAGAGCCCGGCAAAACCGGCCCCCAGCACGACGACGTCGGCCTGCAACTCGCCCTGCAGTGGCGGCGCCGGCTCCGGACGCACCACGCTGGCTTCGTAATAGCTGCGTTGGTTGAGCTGGGTGTCCGAACCCAGTATGGAGCTGCTCCACAGGCGCATCAGGCAACTCCTTCAGGAACCTGTCGGCGCGATAGCCTGGCGCTTGGCAATCTGGCCACACAGGTAAGTCCAGATAAATGCGGCCGCGGCCTGACTGGTGAGTTCGGCATGGTCATAGGCAGGCGCCACTTCGACGCAATCCATGGCCACCAGGTTCAGCGGCGCCAGGCCTTCGAGCAGGCTCATGACCTGGGTGGTGCTGAGACCGCCTGGCTCCGGCGTACCCGTGCCAGGTGCGAAGGCAGGGTCCAGGCAGTCGATGTCCATCGTCAGGTAACACGGTCGCTGGCCCAGACGTTCGCGGATGGCACTGATGACGCTTCCCAGCGCGTCGCCGTCGCGGCCGCGCAGGTCGCGCGCCGTGTAGATGGCGCCGCCCCGGTTGCGCACATGTTCACGCGCCTCGCGCTTGCCGCTAGAGCGCAGCCCGATCTGGACCGTATGCGCAGGGCTCACCAGGCCCTCTTCGATCGCCTCGTAGGTCCAGGTGCCGTGGCCGGATGGCTCGCCAAAATGGTCGGTCCAGGTGTCGCAATGCGCGTCGAAATGCACCAGCGCCAGCGAGCCGTGTTGCGCATGGGCGGCCCGCAACAGCGGCAGTGTCACTGAATGATCGCCGCCGATGAACACACAGTGGTGGCGTGCCAGCAACGGCGCGGCTTGCCGCTCGATGGCGGTGCGTACCTCGGACAGCGACGAGGCATTGGGCAGACGCATATCGGCTGCGTCCCCCAGCCAGCCAAGTGGTGTCACTTCAAAGTAGGGGTGCAGCCCGTCGCACAACATCAGGCTTGCGCGGCGAATTTCAGCCGGGCCAAAGCGCGCGCCCGGCCGATTGGTGACTGCGCCGTCGAACGGCACCCCCTGTACGGCAAAGGGCTGATCCGCCAACACGGGGGCAGCCAGAAAGCGGTTGCTGTTCATCGCATACGCAAAATCACCTGTCGCCATGCATCACCTCTTCATTTTTCCGACCTCGGACCATACCGCAAACCTCCCGCACAATAAGGGCCAATTTACCGCCACTGCGGCACACCGCGCGGGCGCCAGCTCCAGCGGCGCGGACGCCACAGCCTCTCACAGCATGACCCCTTCGCGGCAACAACTGATCGCTTATACATGCCTGGCGCTGAGCATGTCGCTCACCGGCAGCTACGTGGCGCTCTCCAAGCCGCTGGTGCACGCGCTGCCGGTGTTCCTGCTGGCCTGGTTGCGTTTTGGCATCGCAGCGGTGGCAATGCTGCCCTGGTTGAAAAAGCCGGCGGACGAAATGCCATTGACCGCGCGGACGCGCTCGCTGCTGTTCCTCGAATCCTTCCTCGGCAACTTCCTGTTCTCGATCTGCATGCTCTATGGCATCAGCATGACCAGTGCCGTCTCCGCCGGTGTGGTGCTGGCAGGCATACCGGCCGTGATTGCGGTGATGAGCTGGATGTTCCTGCGGGAGCGGATCGGCCGGCGCATGTGGCTCGCGGCCGCCTGTGCCGTGGCCGGTGTAACCCTGCTTGCCGTGTCGCGGGCGGCGCCCGGCGCGACGGGTGCGCCCTCCAATGAACTGCTCGGCAACCTGCTGGTGTTCGGCGCCGTCGTCTGCGAGGGTGCGTATGCCGTGATCGGCAAACGGCTCACCGGTGTACTCGGCCCCAAGCGGATTTCCGCGCTGATCAACCTGTGGGGCTTCGCCCTGATGACACCGTTCGGCATCTATTACGCAAGCGGTTTCGACTTTGCCGGTGTGTCCGCAGGCATCTGGTTGCTGCTGGTTTTCTACGCCCTGGCCGCCAGCATGGGAACCGTCTGGTTGTGGATGACCGGTTCGCGGCACCTCCCCGCAGCCCAGGGCGGCATCTTCACCGTCATGTTGCCGATTTCTGCGGCCCTGTTCGGCGTGCTGATCCTCGGCGAGAGCCTGGGCTTGATCCAGTTGATCGCCTTCGCAATCGCCCTGCTGGGGATCGTGTTGACGTGGAACCATCGGCCCGTGCCGTAGCAGCGCGGTCGGGCTCTACGCGACTGTGATGGTGGCATGTGCAGCAGCGTGCGCCGCCAATGAGGCCGGGTAGCCGCCTCGGCTCCGTGTCCCCCGAAATGGGCTCCCGCCCATTTCTCCGCCTCTACCCGCCCCGCGGCGGCTACCCGGCCTCGTTGGCTCGAAAAGCATCGCGCGAGACGCAGGCCTAAAACCGATCCACCCGGTACCGCGCAAAATCAATGGAAGCGGAGTCATGCAGCATCAGTTCCGACATGACGCGGGCCGTAACCCCGCACAGGGTCAAGCCCAGGTGCTGATGCCCAAAGGCGAAAAAAACGTTGTGGTGCCGCGGCGCGCGTCCCAGCACTGGAAGATGGTCGGGCAAGGAAGGACGAAAACCCATCCAGGTCGTCGCGCGAGTGCTGTCGACAGAGGGGACCAAAGCCTGCAGCTGGCGCTGAAG
>JANNDB010001042.1:0-4899 GCA_031387285.1 Betaproteobacteria bacterium
ACGCATCTGCCGCCGCGCTGGTCGCTCGGCTTCGCCCAGACCGCCATGGGCCTGGCCGACGCTGCTGATGCCCAGCAGCAACTGGGAGCCTTCATCAGCCGCATCGAGGCCGAAGGCATACCGTGCTCGTCCTTCCATTACGGCTCGGGGTATTCGTCGCGCGGCAAACGCCGTTATGTATTCACCTGGAATGCCAGCAAGTTCCCGGATCCGAAAACGCTCAACGCGCGTTTTCAGGCCGCGGGAATGCGTCTGGTGGCCAACATCAAACCGTGCCTGCTGGATGACCATCCGGCATTTGAGGAGGTGCGCTCGCAAGGCGGCTTTGTGCACGATGCGGTGTCGGGCGCACCGGTGCTGGAGCAGTTCTGGGATGGCGTGGGCGCGCACCTCGATTTCACCCATCCGGTGGTCATCGCCTGGTGGCAGGCCAAGCTGCGCGCGCAGGTGCTCGACTACGGCATCGACGCCGGCTGGAACGACAACAACGAATACGCCATCATGGACGATGCAGCCGCCTGCAACGGTTTTGGCCAGGCGCTGCCGGTGCACCGCGCCCGGCCGTTGCAGGCCCTGCTCATGACCCGCGCCAGCTTTGAGGCCCAGGCGGCGCACCGCCCGGGCGAGCCGGTGTTCACGGTGACAAGGGGTGGTCCGCCGGGCCTGCAACGCTACGCGCAGACCTGGACCGGCGACAACACGACGAGCTGGGAAACCCTGCGCTGGAATATCCGCACAGGGCTGCAAATGAGCCTCTCGGGCATGTTCAACATCGGGCACGACGTGGGTGGTTTTGCCGGCCCGGTGCCCAGCCCCGAGCTGTTCGTGCGCTGGGTGCAGGCCTGCTGCCTGAACCCGCGCATGGTCATGAACTCCTGGAAGGCCGATGGCACGGTCAACGTGCCCTGGCTGCACCCGGAGGTGACCCACCTTGTCGCGGCCGCGATCCGGTTGCGCTACCGGTTGCTGCCCTACCTGTGGCAGCTCTTCGAGCGCGCCCACGCGCGGCACGAGCCCATCATTCGTCCGACGTTCTACGACTTTCCGGACGACGAGGCCTGCTTCAGCGACTGCGACGACTTCATGCTTGGCGACGCACTGCTGGTCGCGCCCGTGGTAGATGAGGGGGTAGTTCAGCGCAAGGTGTATTTGCCAAGAGGGCCAGTGGCGTGGATTGATTTCCACAGCGGGGTGCGTTATGCCGCTGGTGTTTCGCATACGGTGGCAGCGCCGTTGGCGACCCTGCCCCTGTTTGTGCGCGACGGTGTCCCTTTCGCCTGGCCGGAGCCGGCGCCATTGCGGTAGTGCCATGGTCTTGCCCACCGAGCGGCCCACAGTCCTTGTCGTCGACGACACACCTGCCAATCTGGATTTGCTGGTAGACGTCCTGCGGCCGGACTACCGCACGACGGTGGCGATCAGCGGCGCACGCGCCCTGCGGTTGATTGCCGATGGGCCGGCGCCGGACCTGGTGCTGCTGGACGTCATGATGCCGGGCCTGGACGGCTACGAGGTTTGCAGGCGCCTCAAAGCCGACCCCTCAACCCGCTCCATTCCGGTGATTTTCGTGACCGCGCTGGGTGACGCGGACGACGAGGCCCGCGGTCTGCAGATGGGGGGTGTCGATTACCTCACCAAGCCGTTCAGTCCCGCGATCGTCATGGCGCGTGTAAAAACCCATCTGGCGCTGGCAGCGCATACACGTACGCTGGAGCAGCGTGTGGCCGATGGTGTTGCCGAACTGCAGCGTGTGGCAAGGCTCAAGCGCTACTTCTCGCCACCCATCGTTGACCTTCTGCTGTCGGGTGCCGCCGACGATCCACTGCGCAGCCACCGCAGCGAGGTGAGCGCCGTGGCGCTCGATCTGCGCGGTTTCACCGCGTTTACCGAGACCGCCGACCCGGAAGACGTGATGCGGGTACTGCGTGAATACCACGAGTCCATGGGTGCCCTGATCATGGCGCATGGCGGCACACTGGAGCATTTCGCCGGCGACGGCATGATGATCTACTTCAACGACCCGCTGCCCATCGAGGACCCGGCTGGCGTGGCGGTTCGCATGGCGATGGGCATGCAGGAGCGCTTTGGCGCGCTGCTGGCGGACTGGCGCCGGCGCGGGTATGACGTGTCGATGGGTATCGGCATCGCCCATGGTTACGCCACCATCGGCACGATCGGATTCGAGGGGCGGCGCGATTATGGCGTGATCGGCACCGTGACGAATCTGGCGGCGCGCTTGTGTGGTGAATCGAGCGGGGGCGAGATCCTGGTGTCGCAGCGCGTGGCAGGGCTGGTTGCACACAGCGTTCGCACCGAACTGGTCGGTGAACTGCACCTCAAGGGATTTCACCGGCCGATGCCGACCTATGTTGTTCGTGGCCCGCTGGACCGGCCGCCGTCCTGACACGCCGCCGCTTCCCCATGCGCCTGCACAAAGCATCCAACTGGTTCTTTGCCCTGGTTCTGCTGGTGCTGGGAGGCAATGCCATGTTCCTGGTGCTGATCACGCGCGCCTACGACGCCGTGGTTGTCGCGCAGAACCATCGACGCAGCGCGTTGGCGCTCTCGAGTGAATTGCAGCGCGAGACCGAACAGCTTGCGCGCCTGGTGCGGGCGTACACCGCCACCGGCGAGGCCAACTATCTGCTGTACTACTACGACATTCTGGCGGTACGCCAGGGGGAGAAGGCCGGCCCCGACACGCCCAACCCGGTCTCCTACTGGGACGACGTCATCGCCGGGCGCGTCAAGCACCGCACGCCGCCTGAAGGCACCAAGCGGTCTCTCACGGACCTGATGAAGTCGCAGGGATATATAGAGGCGGAGCTGTCGGCGTTGCGTCAGGTGCTGACGGCGACAGCGGCAATGAACGAGGTGGAACAAAAGGCGTTCGCGGCCACCCAGGGGTTGTATGACCCGGACTCGGAAAAGTATGTTTCTGATGGCGTGGTCCGGCTTGACTATGCCAGCGCGCTGGTGCACAGCACCCACTACAACGAGCTCAAGGCGGACCTCTCGACGGCTGTGGGCGCCTTGTTCACCATGATCGACCAGCGCACGGGTGCCGAAGTGACGGCTGCAGGCCTGGCGCTGGAACGCTGGATTCTGCTTTCACTGGTCAGCATGGCGGCGACGATTCTGCTGGGAGTGCTGGCACTGCGTGGCATCCGCCGCAACGTGCTGGTTCCCATGCGCCGCTTGGGCCAGGGTACTGACCGGCTGGCTGCGGGCGACTATAGCACCCGCGCCGGTGCCCTTGGCGGCTTCGACGAACTGGGGGCGCTCGGCCGCACGGTGGATGCGATGGCGCACGCCATTGAGGGTGATATCGCGCGCCGTGCCGTCATTCAAAAGGAGCTGGAATCCGCGCGCCAGCAGGCGCAGGACGCGACGCACGCGAAATCACGCTTTCTGGCCAACATGAGCCACGAGATTCGCACGCCCATGAACGCCATCCTCGGCATGGCCTATCTGGCACTGCGTACCGACCTGAGTCCGCGCCAGCACGACTATGTCGGCAAGATCCACAGCGCCGCCAAGGCCCTGCTGGGTGTGATCAACGACATTCTTGACTTCTCGAAGGTCGAGGCCGGCAGGCTGGAGCTGGAGTGTGGCCCGTTTCTCCTGGAAGATGTCGTGCGCCAATCCTTGGTGCTGGTGCATCAACGGGCCATGGAAAAGGGCATCGAGCTGGTTTATTCGGTGTCAAGCGCACGACTCGTTGGGGACAGCGGCACGCTGATGGGGGACGCAATGCGCCTTGGGCAGGTGCTGACCAATCTGTTATCGAATGCCGTGAAGTTCACCCATCACGGGCATGTCCGGCTGGCGATTGCCCTGGTGGGAGAGGACGGCACAGCGACCCGGCTGAAATTCACCGTGCAGGACACCGGAATCGGCCTGTCCCCTGGCCAGTCGGAGCGCTTGTTCGACGAGTTTACCCAGGCCGATGGGTCCACCACACGGCAGTACGGTGGCACTGGCCTGGGCCTCACCATCTCCCGCCGCGTGGTGGAATTGATGGGCGGGGTAATCTGGGTCGAAAGCGAACAGGGGGCGGGTTCCTGCTTTCACTTCACGGCACGATTTCGGCAGGCCAGCACGGCTGCGCCGGTATCCCTGGCACAGGCGGCGACGCTGCGCCTACTGGTGGTCGACAGTGCGCCCGCAGCATGCCAGGCGTTGCAGGAACAATTGACTGCCTTGGGCGTCGCCTGCGGCGCGCCCGGCCTGGTTCAATGGGTGCCTGGCGGTGAACAGGCGGCTGCCTTGTTGCAGCGGTCATCCGAAAGTGCCATTGCCTTCGACCTGGTGCTGGTCGACGAAGCTGCCCCGGGGCTGGACAGCCCAAATATGCGCGACGTTCTCGAGCCGCTTTTGTCGGCGGCTCCGGGCAGGGTCGTGCGAATGTCGATGAATGACCCGACTTCCCGGCAGGACGTGGCGCCCTGGCTTGGCGACGCCCCTGTCCTGTCGAAGCCCGTGTTGCCAGCGACGTTGTGGGAGCTGATCGTAGCGGTGTGCGGTCCGCCGAGCCGCAGCGTGGTTGCGCCGATCGCGGCGCCCGTACACGGGCGTCACGCCTTGGCCGGTTTGCGCGTACTGCTGGTAGAGGACCACCCGGTGAACCGTCAACTGGTCATGGAGCTGCTGGAAAGTGAAGACGTACTGGTAGACCTTGCCGCAAACGGCGCGCAGGGGCTGGACCGAGTCCGCGCGAATCCGCCAGGGCATTTCGATGCCATGCTCATGGATTTACAGATGCCGGTGATGGACGGCTACGAAGCGGCCCGCCTGCTTCGGCTGGACCCGCAGCATGGCGGGGTCCCCATCATTGCGTTGACCGCGCATGCCATGGAGGGCGAAAAGCAGCGGTGCCGCGAACTGGGCATGAATGGC
>JANNDB010001058.1:0-1645 GCA_031387285.1 Betaproteobacteria bacterium
CACCGGCGCTACCGCATCACCGAGGGCTCCGAGGAGATCCAGATGCGCAAGGTGGCCGGCCACCTGTTCGGCTACATGGGCGCGAACCGGATTGGGTGACGACGACCAGGCTTTTCGGGATGTGCCCGTCAGCGCACGTGCCATTCCTGCGTCAGCGGTTTCGCGCCCACCAGCTCGGCGTAACCCGCACCGGTGGTGCCGCCGGGGTGGGGGCCGAAATAGCGCTCGTCCAGGGGCAGGTCCTCTGGTTGCCAGCGCACGTCGCAGGACAGCCGCACGCGCCGGATCGGCGAATGGTTCTCCAGTGAGCCGTGCAGGATATACATGCCGAATATGACCAGGTCGCCGGCCTCGAAGTTGCAGGTCAGCAGCCGGGTACCACGCTCGCGTGCCAGCGTCAGTGCGTCCTGCGCCAGGGTGGCCTTGCGATGGGTGTCGCGCGCCACGTCGAAGCCGATCATCGGGTCGATCAGGTCGCGGAAGTGGTGCGAGCCTTCCACCATCACCAGCGGGCCGTCGCATACCGGTACATCGCCGATCGGCAGCCACACCGTGTAGACCTGGTCGTGCGCCCGCGTGAAGAAAGGGTAGTCGAAATGCAGCCCCGTCGCGCGCCCCGGGGCACCCGCGCGCAGAAACATGTAGTCCTGCGGCCGCGCAGGCCCGCCCAGCAGGGTGGCCATGATGCGACGCAGGGCCGGGCCATGGCTCAGCGCGCGCAGCCGCGCGCCCTCGCTCACCGATTGCCAGAACTGCCCGCGGTCGGCGACTACTTCGTCCCGGTGGCTGGTGCCGGTGGCGATGCCGGCGCTGGCGGGCTCGGCCACTTCGCCGACCTCCACCAGGCGCTCGAACACCTCCTGGCGCGCGGTCATCACGAGGGCCTTGTCCAGCACCCCCTTCAGGTACACGAAGCCATCTGCGGCCATGCGCTCGCGCAGCGCCTGTGGCCGCTCGAGCAATGCGGCACTGTCGGGCAATTCGTCGAGCATGTGGACGGGCACGTCCTGTCCCTGAACCCTGCAACCTTGCATAAGTGTCTCCTTGCCTGGCGTGCACAAACGCTGCATGGGCGCGCCTACATGGCGGCCGTGAAGCCGCCGTCCACGGTCATCACCAGTCCGTTGACAAACGCGGCCTCGTCGGACGCCAGGAACACGGCGGCCGGCCCGATCTCGCGCGGGTCGCCCCAGCGCCCCGCGGGTGTGCGCTTGCAGACCCAGTCGTTGAATTCCTGGTTGGCCAGCAGGGGCGTGTTCAGCTCGGTTGCGAAATAGCCTGGGGCGATGCAGTTGACCGTGACCTGGGCCGGCGCCAGCTCGACCGCGAGCTGGCGGGTCAGCGCGTGCACGGCGCCCTTGCTCGCCACATAGGCCGAGACCGTGGGTCGCGCCTGCAGTGCGGTGATCGAGCCGGTGATGATGATGCGCCCGCGCCTGTGCGGCACCATCTGGCGGGCCGCCGCCTTGCACAGCACCCAGACGGCGGTCAGGTTGGTGGCCAGCACGCGCTGGAAGTCCTCCAGCGCAAAGTCGTTGATCGGTGCGCGGTGGTTGATGCCGGCATTGGCGACCAGGATGTCGAAGCGGCCGTGGCGGGTGGCGATGTCGGCCACCGCCTGCTCGGCCGCGGCGCTGTCGCTCAC
>JANNDB010000340.1:0-1640 GCA_031387285.1 Betaproteobacteria bacterium
CCGGCGGAGGTGGCGGCCTGGGACATCGACGTCCGGCCGGACTTCAAGGGGCTGCCGACTGGCTCCGGATCCGTCGCGAAGGGGCAGGACGTCTGGGAGTCCCAATGCGCCTCCTGCCACGGCGTGTTCGGCGAGTCCAACCAGGTCTTCGCACCCCTCGTCGGCGGGACGACCGCCGATGACGTCAAGACCGGGCGCGTGGCCCGGCTGACCGACCCGGCCTACCCGGGCCGAACCACGCTCATGAAGCTGGCCAGCCTGTCCACGCTGTGGGACTACATCAACCGGGCCATGCCCTGGAACCAGCCGAAATCGCTCGCTGTCGATGAGGTCTACGCGGTGACCGCGTATTTGCTCAATCTGGCCCGGATCGTGCCGGACGATTTCGCTCTGTCCGATCGCAATATGGCCGAGGTCCAGATGCGCATGCCCAATCGTAATGGCATGGCAACCAATCACGGGTTGTGGCCGGGCAAGAGCCAGGGCGCAGCGGGCAAGCCTGACGTGGCGGCAAGCGCCTGCATGCGTGACTGTGCGGGTGAAGTCAGGTTGGCTTCGGTGTTGCCGGCCTTTGCGCGCAACCAGCATGGCAATCTGGCCGAACAGAGCCGCCTGGTCGGGCCGCAACGTGGGGCAGACACGACCCGGCCGGAGTTGCCGTCGCTGGGCGCCGTCGCGCTCGTGATGTCGGTAGCCGCGGCTACAAAGCCGGACAGTGCCGCAGTGGATGCCAAGGCGGCGCAAGTGCTGGCCGCGAAATATGCCTGCACGGCGTGCCATGGGTTTGCGCAAAAAATCGTGGGACCCGGATTCGCGGAAATTGCCCGCAAGCATGCGGGCAAGGCGGACTACCTCACAGACAAGATCCGCGCTGGCGGTACGGGGGTGTGGGGCGCGATTCCCATGCCTGCGCAAAGCTTGAGCGAACCGGATGCGCGCCTGATTGCCCAGTGGCTTGCCGCCGGAGCGCCGAAATGAGCTTTTTCCAGCAACGCCCCTGCCGGCCAGCCGCGCCGATTTCAATTAGTATCGTTCCATCCTGAGGAGATCACCATGCAAAACCGTCGCAAGACCATTCAGCACAGCGCGGTTGTCGCCGCGTTTCTGGCCACGCAAGGCTTGTTGCCGGGCGCCGCCCACGCTTTCAACGCCAAGGCCTTTGAAGCCAAGAGTGTTGCCGATGCGCTCAAGGCGCTTGGCGCCGGCGCACCGGCCGAGAGCAAGGACGTGGTCATCACGGCCCCCGACATTGCCGAGAACGGGGCCGTTGTGCCGCTGGGCGCCAGCACCACGCTGGCAGGCGTCAAGCAGTTGCTGATCATGGTCGAGAAAAACCCCAGCGCGCGGGTTGCGGCATTCGCACTGACGGACAGTATCGAAGCCAACATCCTGACGCGCTCGAAGATGGGCCAGTCTTCCGACGTTTATGCAATCGCCATCATGGGTGACGGCAAGGCATTGTTCGCCAAGAAGGAAGTCAAGGTCACCCTGGGCGGTTGCGGCGGCTGATGTCCGCTTTTGCACCTCCCCATCCCGCAATTTCATAAGACAGGAGTTCCCCATGGCAGATCCCATGCGCATTCGAGCCCAGGTGGCTGGCGCCAACGCCATCGTGCGTGTGCTGATGGCACACGAAATGG
>JANNDB010001083.1:0-4690 GCA_031387285.1 Betaproteobacteria bacterium
GCCTGCATGCCGAGCGCGTGTTGTCGGTGATCCGGCAGGACAAGCTGGACTTTCAGGTCATGCTGGGCGCCTACCTCGGGCCCGAGATGAACAACTTCGGCTGCCCCTGGGGCGGCACCTACAGCGAGGAACAACTCGACGCCAGCCAACTGGCCAACGCGGTCGAGCTCGAGCGTCTGGTGGTACTGGCCGGGCAGTACCGCGACATCGTTTTTTCCCTGGCGGTCGGCAATGAGGCCACGGTGGACTGGACCGACCACTTTGTGCCCGTCAACCGCATGATCGAGTATGTGCGCTGGGTCAAGCAGCGCGCCCCGCAACCCGTGACGTTCTGCGAGAACTACGTTCCCTGGCAGCACAAGCTGCGCGACCTCGTGCCGGAGGTGGACTTCATCTCGCTGCACACCTATCCGGTGTGGGAATACAAGCATATCCACGAGGCGCTGGAATATACCAAGGACAACGTGCGCAGTGTGGCCAGCCTGTATCCGGACAAGCCGATCGTCATCACCGAAGCCGGCTGGGCCACCAACTCGAACGGACGTGGCATCCACCCGCAGGCTTCGTCGCAGGAGCTGCAGGCGATCTACTACGCCGACCTGATGCAATGGAGCCGCGAGGCCGGCTTGTTGACTTTTGTATTCGAAGCCTTTGACGAACCATGGAAAGGCTCGCCCGACCCGATGGAGCCGGAGAAACACTGGGGCCTGTTCACCGTCGATCGCCAGCCCAAGCTGGTGATGCGCGAACTGTTTGGTGAATTGCTGGTCGAGGCACAGGCTGCTCCGGTTTGACGTGATGGACCAGCCGATGCACACCCACAGGACGCCCGACGTGGCGCTGTGGGACCAGTACCGCGCGCTGCGCGAGCAGTGGACCCATGAAGACAACCTGGTACACCACCGCATGAGTTGGCTGATCGTCTGCCAGGGCCTGTTGTTTACCGCCTACGGGGCCCAGGCGGCAGGAAAATTCAGCTGGTTGTTGATGGGCTTTCCCGGTTTCGGCATCGTGGTCGCAGCCCTGATCGGAGTCAGCATCTACACGGCGCTGGACGCCACCGACGAGATCAGGAAGCAGTTCGAACTTGCCGGGCTGGCCGACCTGTGCCAGCTGGCACCGGCGAGTCACATCGCACACCGCGGCCGCTGGGCCGCAAAATCGCTTCCGTTTGTCTTTGGCGCGCTGTGGTTGCTGGCACTGGCGAGCTCGCTGCAACGCTGTTAGTGCGCATGAATGCCTTTCACCCGCAGGAATATGCAGCCATGACCCGGGGTCGCCACAGCCGGGTGGGCCTTCAACGCGCGGCTCTTTCATTCACAACACATTGCCGGGTTCAACCGGCACACGGAGACACACCATGACAGCAATCGGTACCAGTACGGGCCGTCGAGTCCCCTTCGGCCAAAAGGTCGCCTTCGGCCTGGGAATGCTCGCCAACCAGATGTTCCCGGCCGCCCTGGGCATCTTCATGGTGGTGCTGGTTCAGGACATGGGCTTCCCGACCTGGATGTGGGGCATCCTGTTTTTCCTGCCGCGCGCCTACGACGCGATCCTCGACCCGATCATGGGCTTCATCTCGGACAACACGCGCTCGCGTTGGGGCCGGCGCCGGCAGTACGTGTTCATCGGCGCCATCATGCTCGGCATAGGATTCGTCGCAATGTGGCAGCTCCACCGCGCAGACGGCGTAGCCTACAACTTCGCCTACTTTCTGTTCTGGTCGCTCGTGTTCTTCACCGGGCTGACCGTCTTCAGCATCCCCTATGTGGCCATGGGCTACGAGATGAGCGACGACTTCCACGAACGCACCAGCATCATGGCCGTGGCGCAGTGGATCGGCCAGTGGGCGTGGGTCATCGCGCCCTGGTTCTGGGTCGTGATGTACGACAAGTCATGGTTCGAGAACGCCGACACGGCCACGCGCACGCTGTCCGTCTGGGTCGGTGTGGCCTGCATGCTGCTGGCCATGGTGCCGGCGGTGTTCCTCCCCAGCCGTTCGACCAAGGATGACACCCATCTCGTCCCCCTGACTCTGGCCAACGTGGGCCGGGGCTTCAAGGAGTTGCTGGAGGGCTTCTAGGAGGCTTTCGGTTGTGTGCCGTTTCGCAAGCTGTGCTTTGCCACCTTCCTGATCTTCAACGCCTTCAATACCGTGGCGGCGTTCTCATTCTTCATAGTCGTCTACCACCTGTTCAACGGCAATACGGCGACGGCCGGCATCTGGCCCACGCTGTTTGGCAGCGTCGGCGCGCTCGTCACCACCTTCGCGGTGATCCCCACCGTGGCCTGGATGTCGCGCAAGGTCGGCAAGAAGAAGGCCTTCATGCTGTCGCAGGGTATCTCCCTGCTCGGCTACGTGCTGCTGTGGTTCCTGATGGTGCCCGGCAAGCCCTGGATGTTCATGTTTGCGCTGCCCTTCTTCTCGTTCGGCATCGGTGGCCTGTTCACCCTGATGATGTCGATGACGGCGGACGTGTGCGACCTGGACGAGCTCGCCACCGGCAAGCGTCGCGAGGGAATCTTCGGCGCCATCTACTGGTGGATGGTGAAGCTGGGCTTTGCCGTGGCCGGCCTGCTCAGCGGCGCCATCATGGCGTTCGTCGCCTTCACGCCAGGCGCCGCCGTGCAGCCGGCGGGCGCTGTCGACGGATTGCGCCTTTTCTATTCGGGCGTGCCTATCCTCGGCACGCTGCTGGCGATGTGGTTCATGCGCGACTACGACCTGGACGAGAAGCGCGCCCTCGAAGTGCACGCTGAACTCGAGCGCCGCAAGCAGCGCGCCGCCGGGTCGTCGATGGGTTCGGGTGGCCGCCCCTGGCTGGCGCAGCGGGGCCTGCTGTTGCCAGGCGCCGATCCGTCACCGCTGGCAGGCAAGACGTCGGACCAGATCAAGGCGCTTTATGCCGAGCAGTTCGGGAGCGGCCTGTACGGCTTGAGTTTCAGCGCCTACGCCGAGGGCCAGGGGGCGGGCGACCAGCTGCTGGCATCCGTCGTTGGCCGGCGTATCGACGTCATCGCGCCGCATACGCATTGGGTACGCTCCTTTGCCTGCACGGAAGGGCACGAGGCGATTCCCCGGCTGGCCCACACCAAGGGCCTCAAGACGATGGTCGGGGCATGGATCAGCAACGATCGCGAACGCAACGAGCGCGAGATCCAGGCATTGATCACGTTGGCGCAGGAGGGCATGGTCAATATTGCGGTGGTGGGCAACGAGGTGCTGTTGCGGGAGGAACTGCCCGAGCCGGAGTTGCTCGCCTACATCCGGCGTGTGAAGGCTGCGGTGCCCGACGACGTGCAGGTGGGTTGCGTCGACGCCTACTACCAGTTCCTTGAGCGGCCGGCGCTCACCGCTGCCTGCGACGTACTGCTGCCCAACTGTTACCCGTTCTGGGAGGGCGCCGACATCGACATGGCGGCGCAATACCTGCGGCGCATGCACGGCCTGGTGAAAGCCGCCGGCGGCGACAAGCCCGTCGTCGTCGCCGAAACCGGCTGGCCCGGCAAGGGCGCGCCGGTGGCTGGTGCCGTGCCGTCGGCCGGGAACGCGATGAAGTACTTCATCGACGTCCAGCAGTGGGCGAAGGGCGAAGGCGTCAAACTGTTCTACTTCGCCTCGTTCGACGAGCCATGGAAGCTCGCGCAGGAAGGCGAGGCGGGTACGCAGTGGGGCCTGTGGGACAAGGACGGGAAGCCCAAGTATTCATGACTGATACGGCATCCTCTACGCTAGACGCCGACGGTTTCCACAGCAGCGACTTCAACAGCTCCAGGCCGTTCTCGGGCTTCCTGCCCGGGATTGCGGGCGCCTACGGCAAACCGTTATGGGCGTTTTATGCCAATCGCGGGCAATGCATGGCGAGTTTTGGTGTCGGCGACAAGAACGGCGCCATGCTGGAATTTCACGCCGCCAACAAAGCCTACACACTGACGCCGCTGCTGGGTTTTCGCACCTTCTTGCGGCTGGCCAACACTGCGGGCGACCCGCTGTACGAGCCATTTCAATGCCCGGCGCCGCACGCCGTGCAGCAATGCTTGACGGTACGCCCGTCAGAGATCGAGATCACCGAAACCGACCTGACACGCTGCCTTCGCATACGGGTGGTGTATTTCACCCTGCCGCATGAGAACCTGCCTGCGCTGGTGCGCCGGGTCACGGTGGAAAACATCGGGCAAACCACCATCCACGCCGCGGTGCTGGACGGCTTGCCCCAGGTCGTGCCTTTTGGCCTGGAAGAAAAACTGCTCAAGCTGATGTCGCGCACCATGGAGGCATTTGCCGAGGTACAACATGCCGATGATCATCTGCCGTTCTACAAACTCAAGGTAGAGCCTTCGGATAAACCGGAAGTGCAATGGATAACGGGAGGCTTTTTTGCCTTCACAGTGCATGAAGGCAAGGCTGCGCCCCTGTGGGCCGACCCGGAGCAGGTATTCGGACTCGATACCAGCCTGCGTGTTCCGCGGGCATTCCTGCGCGATCCGCATGCCGATCCCGGTGCGGCACGCCGCAGCACCTTCACCGGTTGTGCCTTTGCCCGCCTGACATTGGCCCTGGCGCCGGGGACCCAGACCAGTTGGGACTCCTTCTTCGGGCAGGCGGCGCAGTGGGAGCAGGCACAGGGCCTGCGGGCGCGTGTTATCGCCGAAGCACACTACGGCGCGCGCAAGCGCAACGAGAACACCC
>JANNDB010000345.1:0-5795 GCA_031387285.1 Betaproteobacteria bacterium
CCTGCTGTTTGGTTTCCTCGATGCGGTGGCGATCCGGCTGCAGGGCGTGACGCTGCCGGGTATCGGCGAGGTGCCAGTACAGGCGGTACAGGCCCTGCCCTACCTGCTGACCGTGATCCTGCTGGCCGGATTCATTGGCCGCACCGTGGCGCCGCAGGCGCTGGGTCGGCCCTACGTCAAGGACCGTTGATCGGCGACGCCAGTTTGCCATCGCTGCTTGCCAAGCCGCGGATGCGCAAGGTAGGCCTTGACGAAATCGCGCTCGCTGCGTCCGCCTTTGGCGCGCGCCAGTTCGATCAAGTCGCTGCATTCGGCGGGTTTCCAACCACGGCGGTCCAGCAGCGCCAGCACGGGCAGCAGGCGGCGCCAGGCTTCGTATTGCGCTGCGTTAAAACGCGGCAGCCGGGCCAGATCGCATTCCCGTAGCAGGGTCGCCGACACGGTATCGATCGCGCGTTCACGGTCCGACCCGGCGAGTGCTGTCATCGCCTCGCCACACCGCAGGCCGAGCTCGCCCAGGGAAACCAGGGGTTGTGGCTGCGCTGGATCAAGCTCGAAAAACAGATGCTGACTGGCCAGACGCGACAGCGTACGACGGCTGCTGCGCCGTGCCGGCTGGCGCTGCAGTCGCTGCCGTTCCCGGTCCGCGAGCGTGGCGGTTGCCGGGTCGCGCGGCGCAAAACCCAGCTTGGCATAGAACCACCAGGCGCCTGAGTCCAGCGCTTCGTCGTTGTCCAGACCGAGTTGATACGGCTCGATGGAAAAGGAGGTGCAACCGAACACATGGTGCAGTGCGGCCAGCCAGCGTGCGAACAGGTAGCCCGCTTCGCCACCCCGGAAAGTCTCGAAGGTATTGAAAGACAGGGCTGCGCTGCGGCCAACAATGTCGGACTGCAGGTAACCCACAGGAACGCCATTGCGCAGGATCAGCCCACCGTAATACGACGCCAGCGCATGGCGGCGCTCCGGGATCACTCCGAGCAGGCCGAACGCCAGTCCGTCGCCATCGTCGAGCAGCCAGCCGTCTCGGCTGTCGGCAAACGAAAACGCCTCGAGCGAGCGCGAGCGCGTCACCATAGCGGCGCGCGCCAGATCGGCCAGTGCTTCGGCGTCGGCCATGGAAAGCCGGCGCAGGTTTCGCGGCGCCCGCCGGATCTCTTTGCGCAGATCCGGCCGCATGCGGCTGGGCGTGGTGGAACGGAACACCACGGCTGCCGGTGCGAACCAGGCGGCCGTGCGCGACGGGGTTCCAGGACCGGGCTCCAGCACCATGCTGGCATCCATCGCGTCCACAAAGGCCTCGCGCGTGAAGCCGTCTCCTGGCATGGCGGCAACACGCTCCAACAGGAAAGCAGCGTCCGACCCGCGCGCGCCGCGCAAACGGTCCAGCGCGCCATATCCTGGCCGGTGCAGTTCCACCAGCGCATGCCGCTCCACCGGCGTGACCAGGCTGGGCAGGGCCAGTGCCACCCGGGCTTCGGTGGCGCTGTCGCTGCGATCCAGCCGCAACTGCCCGGGCCAGCGCGTGGCCAGCCAGTAGGCCTGGCCGGCAAAGAAGCGGTAATGGATGGCCGTTCCAGCGATGCCGCTGTCTGCCAGCGCCGCCTTATGGGTACGCAGGTCCGTGCGGCGCGCAAAACCGGCAAGCAGCCGCTGGGCCAGCGCCAGCAGCGTGGCGTCGTCGGGATAGGCGCGCATGAAGCAGAGGATTTCGTGCAGCCGAATCACTGCACGGGCGCTCGACAGTTGCGCCCGTGCAAGCCGGCGCAACAGCTTCAACTTGTGCTGCGCTGCAGCGGGCCCGAACTCCAGGCGCAGGCGTTCCAGTGCCAGCAGGGCATTTGTAGACATGGCGTCACCATGGTAGTTCGTGTGGGAGAGCAGCCCGCCCGGGCAGGTTAAAGTGGTGCGAATAGAGGAGAAAGGCCATGCTGTTTCCCACCACCATTGTTGGCAGTTACCCGCAGCCTGACTGGCTGATCGACCGTGACAAGCTGGCCGGCCGCTTTCCGCCGCGGGTGCGGGCGCGCGAGTTGTGGCGGGTCTCCGAGCCCTATCTGCAACAGGCCATGGAAGACGCCACGCTGCTGGCCATCCGCGCACAGGAGGACGCCGGGCTCGACATCATCACTGACGGCGAGATTCGGCGCGAGAGTTATTCGAACCGGATCGCCACCGCGCTCGAGGGTATAGACATCGACAACCCTGGAACGGCGCTGGACCGTTCCGGCCACCCGAATCCGGTTCCGCGCATCGCAGGCAAGATTCGCCGCGCGCGCCCCATCGAGCTCGAGGACCTGCTGTTTCTGAAGTCGCACACCACGCGCAAGGTGAAGATCACCGTGCCCGGGCCGTTCACCATGCTGCAGCAGGCGCAGAACGACTTTTATGCGACCGAGGAAGAAGCCGCGATGGACTACGCGATCGCCCTCAACGCCGAGATCAAGGACCTGTTCGCGAACGGTGCCGATGTGGTGCAGGTGGACGAACCCTACATGCAGGCGCGACCCGAGAAAGCGCGCCAATACGGCATCAAGGCGCTCAATCGCGCGCTCGAGGGCGTGAGCGGCACGACGGCCGTGCATATCTGTTTCGGCTACGCCGCCATCATCCACGCGCGGCCCAACGGCTACAGCTTCCTGCCCGAGTTTGCGGCCTGCTCCTGCAACCAGATCTCCATTGAAACGGCGCAATCCAACCTGGATTGCGCGGTGCTTGCGCAACTGCCGGGCAAGCAGATCATGGTCGGCTGCCTGGACCTTTCCAGCCACAACGTCGAAACGCCGCTGGTCGTGGCGGCGCGCATTCAGCGTGCCTTGCAGCACATCCAACCGGAGCAGGTCATCCTGGCGCCCGATTGCGGCATGAAATACCTGCCGCGCGCGGTTGCCGACGGCAAGCTGCGCTCAATGGTGGAAGCCGCGAAGATCCTGCGCGCGGAACACGCCCGCGCCTGACCCTGCGCGCAGCGCCAGCCTCCTATGACGGAGGCATCAGCGCCAGCGCCCGCAAGCCCTCGAACGACACCAGGCGACCAGCCATGGCGCTGGCGGCGACCGTCGGCGGGCTCGCCAGCCAGACTTTTCCCGGGCCGGAGCGGCCCGGGAAATTGCGGTTGATTGCGCTGACCGTCACCTGGTCGTCGCGCGTGGATACCCCCGGCCCGCAATTGGCACACGCACCGCAGGATGGCTGCAGCAACACGGCGCCTGCCTGTTTGAACACTGGCAGGTAGCCCTGGGCCTTGCAGTAGTCGCGCACCGCTGTTGTACCGAACTGCAGGAACAACTGCACCTGCGCCGGCTTGCGCAGTCCATGCGCCAGAGCCCATTGCAGCACGGCGTGGTAATGGTCGAAGTCTTCACGTTTGCCGGCCGTGCAGGAGCCGCCATAGGCAATGTCGATACTCACAGCAGCATCCAGATCGGCCAGCGGCAGCCCTCGGCCGGGGTCGCCGGGCCGTGCGACGAACGGCGAAAGCGTGGCGCAGTCCAGGGTGATCACGGCACAGTAGCGGGCGAGCGGGTCGCTCTGCATCCAGTCCTCGATGGTGAAATCGACGCCGCGGCGTTCGCGCAGAAATCGCACGGTCTCGGCGTCGGGTGCCACGATGCCGGTAAAGCCGCCGAGTTCGGCCGTCATGTTGGTCAGTGTGGCGCGTTCGTCAATCGAGAGGGACCGCACCACGGGGCCGGTGAACTCGAAGACCCGGCCCACACCGCTGCCGGCGCGAATATCGGCGCGCGCGAGCAGCTGCAACACAATGTCCTTGGCCGTCACGCCCGCCGGCAGATGCCCTTGCAGGTCCACCCGCAGCACCTCGGGTACGGTGATGCGCACCGCGCCTGTGACAAAGGCGTTTGCCATGTCGGTCGTGCCCACGCCAAACGCCACGCACCCCAGGGCGCCGCTGTGCGGCGTGTGGGAATCGGTGCCGGCTACCAGTTGCCCGGGCAGCGCATAGTGCTCGGCGACCATGGCATGCGAGATGCCTGCGACGTTGCTGCCGTCGTCCCGGCCTGCCTCCTCCTCGGTCAGCGTGCGGTGTTCACGCAGCCCGTGGCGCCGCACGAATTCCCGCTGCGCGCGGCACATGGCCATCATCTGCGGCACCAGTCCGGCCCGCACATGGGTCGGACTCTGCTCCATATAAGAGGTGTGGTCCTCGAACACCACGATCGACTGTGGCTGCTGCAATGTGAGCGCAGGCCCGAATGTCTGGTCCAGCATGTGCGCGCACATGCCGGTGTAGTACTCGTGGATGAAGCGCCAGTCAGCCCGCGCGAAGCCGCCCTGGCCGGGGATCGGCTGTGCGGGCGTGTCGGCGGTGTGCAGCCAATGGCGGGCCAGGATCTTCTCGAACAGGGTGCGCGGTTGATCGTTGCCGGTCAACGCGGTCGTGCCAGGCTGGATGCGCAGGTGTTCTTGCCCGTAGCGCAGCAAGCCACCCGAGCGCAGCACGCCCGCAGCAAGGCCGTCGCGCCCGCGTAGCAGCGCTTCCATGTCCATCGCCAGGCCCGCCTGCAGGCGCGCGGGCAGCGACAAGTCGGTGGAGGTGAGCAGGCCGATGTTGTCGGCGTTCTGCCTATAGATGCGTTCGAAACTCTGCGCAACAACGAGGCGGATGCCGGCGAGCTTTTCGGCCATGGGACTGTGCTCGCGTGATGAGCCCTTGCCGTAACGCTGCCCGGCCACCAGTACCGTCACGCCGGATTGCTGGAGCGCGCCGCGCCCCAGCGGCATGCTTGCGCCGCAATACAGACCGGTATGGGCGAACGCGCCGAGGCGCTCGTCGTAATAACTGAGGATCGCCGCCGGCGTGATCTCGTCGGTCGATATGTCGTCGCGCAACTTG
This sequence comes from Betaproteobacteria bacterium, assembly GCA_031387285.1. GTDB lineage: Bacteria > Pseudomonadota > Gammaproteobacteria > Burkholderiales > Burkholderiaceae_C > CAISIP01. The sequence continues at coordinate 4,856 of JANNDB010000345.1, forward strand.
CCCGCCTGTTGCGCAGTGAGCTGCTCCCCGGCCAGCTGGCGCCGGATCAGGTCCGCGTCCTCGCAGAGGTAGAGAAGCCTGGGTGGCGGCGGCGCGGAAGGTGTTTCGGATGGCATGGAGCTCAGATTGTGGACGGCATCCGTACAGAACATCCTAAACTGGCATCCTGGCTTCGTCCATGAATACCCAGGAGACATTTCCTATGCCCTCAGTCACACACGCGAGCGCATGGCCCAGTCGCGTGACCTTGCGCGAACTGGCCGGAGACCGGCTGGCCTGCGGGCACTTCAACGACACACGCGGCCTGGGCATCGCCAACGTGATGGCGGCCTTGCTGGCCGGTGAAACGCGTTTTGATTCCTGCCTGGGCGGCATCGGCGGCTGCCCGCACGCACCGGGCGCCAGCGCCGGTTTGCCCAAGACGCTGCCTGGCGCAGCGCAAGCGGCGTGAGCGCACCCCTGCCGCTCGAAGGCCTGCGCGTCGTCGAGTTCACCCACATGGTGATGGGCCCGACCTGCGGCATGGTGTTGGCCGACATGGGGGCGGAAGTCATCAAGGTCGAGCCCATAGAGGGTGACCGCACGCGCCACCTGCTCGGCTCGGGCGCGGGCTTCTTCCCGATGTTCAACCGCAACAAGAAAAGCATCCGCATCAATCTGCAAAACCCGCAAGGGGCAGAGGTCGCACGGCGTCTGTGCGCCAGCGCCGACGCGGTGGCCGAGAACTTCAAGCCCGGAACCATGGCCAAGTACGGCCTGGACTACGCCAGCCTGTCGGCCACCAGCCCGCGGATCATCTACGCCAGCCTGAAGGGTTTCCTGCCAGGGCCCTATGAGCACCGCACCGCGCTCGACGAGGTGGTGCAGATGATGGGCGGGCTGGCGTACATGACCGGGCGTCCGGGTGACCCCTTGCGCGCCGGCACCAGCGTGAACGACA
>JANNDB010000015.1:0-4872 GCA_031387285.1 Betaproteobacteria bacterium
CCGGCGATCTGAGCGCCGCGCTGCAGTGACGGCACCTGCTGCGCGCATTTACCACGTGTGCCCGCGCGCCGTTGCAACGGCGGCGCTGGCTACGGGTGAATACCGCGCGCCCAGCCTCGCCACAGAAGGCTTTATCCACATGTCGCAGTTGCATCAGGTGCCTGGCGTGGTACAGCGTTATTACGCTGGCCAGGCCGATCTGGTGGTGCTGGTGGTGGACCCGGGGCTGCTGCGGTCCCCGATACGCCATGAACCGCCGGGCTCGCTGCGCCGAGCCCCGGGCAGCGCACCCCCGGACCCGTCCGAGCTGTTCCCGCATGTGTATGGCCCGCTCAACAGCAGCGCCATCGTCGAAGTGCGGGATCTGGATGCCCTGGTGCTTCCTTCGGGTCAAGGCGAACGGCATCGCGCATAGGCCAACGCCCTGCCGTGGCAGGGCGTTGAGCCTGATGGTTTGGGAGGTTCGTGATGCCCGATGCTCCGTGTGGGCTCACTCAGGCCTGTTCGGTCCACAAGGCCTGCATCGCTGATTCGAAGTCGCGCGCGATGCGCTGCGCGTGCGCATGGATGCCATGCTGCAGTACGGTGTTACCGGCCACTATCACCTCGGCAAAGGCTGGCTCTGCGGCGGCGAATACCAGTGCGTCGAGCAAGTGCGAGGCCGGCAGGCCGAGCAGGGCGGGTGCACCCGCATCCAGCACCAGCGCGTCTGCGCGTGCGCCGCGCACCAGCCCCCAGCTGCGCTGGCCGGCAGCGCCCGATCCCGCCGACACCGCTGCATCGAAAAGACGTGCAGCCGTGGCCGGCTGGCGCCCGGGTGCGGCCGCCACGTTGCGCTGGCGGCGCAACAGGCGCTGGCCGTATTCGAGCCAGCGTAACTCTTCCGGCCAGTTGCGCGTGACGTGGCTGTCGGACCCGATGGCGATCGGTACCGCGTGCTGCAGCCACGCTGGCAGGTCGGTCAGGCCGTCGCCCAGATTGCCCTCCGTGCCCGGGCAGATGACGATGGCCGCCCCGCTGGCCGCCACAGCGCTGATCTCGTGGACATCGGCGTGGGTTGCATGCACCAGTTGCCAGCGCGCGTCCAGCGGCAACTGCTGGCATAACCAGGCGATGGGGCGTTGGCCGGTGGCCTTCAGGCAGTCCTCCACCTCCTGCGTCTGTTCTGCGATGTGGATGTGGACGGGCAGGGATGTATCGGCCACACGGCGCAGCAAGTCCCGAATGGATTGCGCTGCACCCGCACGCAGGGAGTGGATGGCCACACCCGCATTGAGCAGCGGCCTGCGCGCGTTGGTGGCAGCGCTGCACAGTTCATGCACCAGGGCTGGCGTGCCGGAAAAGCGGCGCTGGTCGTCGCGCAGTGCCGGTTGCGCAAAACCGGCGCGTTCGTACAGCACCGGCAGCATGGTCATGCCGATGCCGGCCTGTTGCGCCGCGTCCGCCAGTGCCCAGACCATGCGCGCCGGATCCGGGTAGGCATGGCCTTGCGGATCATGGTGCAGGTAATGGAATTCGCAGACCTGGGTGTAACCACCGCGCAGCAGTTCCACATACAGGTGTGCCGCCACCGCCTGCATCTGCTCGGGCGTGATGCGCAGCGCAACGCGGTACATGCGGTCCCGCCAGGACCAGAAGTCGTCGGCGTCTGTGTCGCGCCGCTCGGAAAGCCCGGCAAACGCGCGCTGGAAGGCGTGGCTGTGTGCATCCACCATGCCCGGCAGCACCGGGCCGGGCAGGATGCGGGCGCCTTCGGGCGGCGTGGCCACACCGGTGTCGATATTTTCCCAACAACCCTGCCTGTCGACAGCCAGCAGTACCGAGTCCTGCCAGCGGCCATCGATCCAGGCGCGTTCGGTCCATAACATCGACTCAGGCATCGGGCATCCAATCCAGCATGGTCTGCACCAGTCCGCGCAACACCGGTGCGAGCGCCGCAGCGCGGGCCGTGTCCACAGCGTAGGGTGGCTTTTCCTCCATGTAGGTGCTCCAGCACATCTCCAGTTGCACGGCGTGCCAGCCGCTGGCGGGGCGGCCAAAGCTGCGGGTGATGTAGCCCCCCTTGAAGCGGCCATCCACCACCTGGGTGTATCGGCTCTGCGCCTGCAATACGCCTTGCAAAGCACTGCGCAAGGATGGTGCGCAACTGGCACCGCTGGCCGTACCCAGGTTCAGATCGGGCAACTTGCCTTCGAACAACCAGGGCAGTTCGGACTTGATGCTGTGGCCGTCGAACAGGATGGCATGCCCGTGCTGCGCCTGCAGACGCACCATCTCGGATTGCAGGGCGTCGTGGTAGGGCTGCCAGTAGCGGCTGCGCCTTTGGTCGATGGCTGCCGCATCAGGCGCCTTGCCGTCCTGATAAAGCGGGTCGCCGCTGAAGAAGCGCGTGGGGCACAACTCGGTGTTGTTGGCGCCTGCATACATCGGGGTGTTCTCGGGCGGGCGGTTCAGGTCGATCACGAAGCGCGAATAATGCGGCACGATCAGGCTTGCGCCCAGTTCGCGCACGAAGGCATACAGCTGGTCGAGGTGCCAGTCGGTGTCTTCCACGGCTCCCGCGCGCGCGACGAACGCGCCGCGCAATTCCTGCGGAATGCCGGTTCCGACATGGGGCAGGCTGACAAGCAGGGGGCGGTTGCCCGGGTACAGGTCGAATACGTCGGTGTTCATGGTTGAGAGGGTTTTGACAGGCTCGGCCCGAACGAATCACGTGTTGCAGATCGTTTCACAAGACACGCTCCTGGCCGCCTACCACGACGCTCTGGCATGGATTGTGGCCAAACCAATAGGCGAGTTCGTTCGGATGCTCCAGGTTCCAGATGACGAAGTCGGCCCGCTTTCCAGCCTGCAGGGTGCCGCGATCATCCAGGCCGAGTGCACGCGCCGCGTGCTCCGTGACGCCGCGCAAGGCCTCCTCGGGCGTCATCCGGAACAGCGTGCAGGCCATGTTGAGCATCAGCAACAGTGAAAGACCAGGCGAGGAGCCGGGGTTGTGGTCGCTCGCCAGGGCTATCGGCACACCCAGCGCGCGCAGCGTGGCGATCGGTGGCAATTTGGTTTCGCGCAGAAAGTAGTACGCACCCGGCAGTAGTACCGCGACGGTGCCGGCCGCGCGCATGGCGGCCGCACCGTCTTCGCTCAGATGCTCCAGGTGGTCACACGACAGGGCGCCGAATTCGGCCGCCAGCGCGGCGCCGCCCTGGTCGCTGAGTTGCTCGGCGTGCAGCTTGACTGGCAGGCCGATGGCCCGGGCCGCCTCAAAGACGCGCCGGGTCTGCGCCCGGGTGAAGGCGATGTTTTCGCAAAAGGCGTCCACTGCGTCGACCAGGCCGTCCAGCAGCAACTGCGGCATCCAGTTGCAGACCGCGCTGATGTAGTCGTCCGCACGGCCGGTGAATTCGGGTGGCAGCGCGTGTGCACCCAGGTAGGTGGTGCGCACGGTCAGTGCCAGCTCGCGCCCCAGGCGGCGCGCCACGCCCAGGCAACGGGCTTCGTCCTGCAGGCTCAGGCCGTAGCCCGATTTGATCTCCAGCGTGGTCACACCTTCGGCCATCAGGGCCAACGCACGCCGCCGTGCCGCGGCGTACAAGACCTCATCGCTCGCTGCCCGGGTGGCCGCCACAGTGGAGCGTATGCCACCGCCGGCGCGGGCGATGTCTTCGTAACTGGCGCCTTGCAGCCGCAGCTCGAATTCGCGTGCGCGCTGGCCGCCGTACACCAGATGCGTGTGGCAATCGACCAGGCCGGGCGTGACCAGGGCACGTTGCAGATCGTGATCGTGCAGCACGTCGTGCAGCATCTCGCGCGGCACGGCATTCTGCGGCCCGGCCCACACGATGGTGTCGCCCTCGGTCAGCAAGGCGCCGTCTTCCACCCAGCCCCAGGGCTCGGGTCCGCACAGCGTGGCCAGTCGGGCGTTGCGCCAGGAGCTAAGGTTTGCCATGATTTCAGTTCGCGGGACGAAAGCCCATCCACCAGGCGCCTTCGCCCGCGCCTTGCGCGTGGGGCGTGAAGACCCAGCCGGCGCCTGCATCGGCTGCCATCCAAAAAAGGCTGTTGGCCACCAGATCGGCGCTGTCGTCACCCGCCTGCCAGCGCCCGGCCTGCGTGGTGTAGAGCGCGCGCAGCGGCCAATCGCTTTGCCAGGGCGTTGCGGCCCGGGCTGCCAGCATGATGGCCGTGCCACCCCGCGCCATCAGGTTCAGATCCTGCGTGGCGCCGTCGAGCAGGCGGCAACCGGGCGCGCTTGCGCCGTCGAATGGCAGCGGTGCGTCACCCAGCCGCACTTCGCGCGTTCCATCGGCAAAGGCCAGCGCCACACCGGCCCCGCGCAACACGGCAAACCAGCGCGAGACGCCGGCAAAGGACGAGAACGGTCCGTCGGCGGCAATGTCGGCGCGGCTGATGCGCAGCTGCCAGTTGGCGGTGTCGGGCCAGGCAAGCAACTCGCGCGTCTGGCCGCCGCCGTTGCGCCACGCCTGGGGGCTGATCTCGTCCGCGCGAACGACTTCACGGCGTGCCGGGCCAAATGTTGCGGCCTTCATGGCTTGAACTCCCCTTCAACCCGATACCGCGAACCGGGATGCACGAGGCGCGCAACGGTGATGGGTTGCTCCCGGTTCACCGTGCGCCGCACGATGATCAGGCAAGGTTCGTCTGGCGCAATCTGCAACAGGCGGGCTTCGCGCGCGCGGGGTGCTCCGGCCTCGATGGAATACTGGGCTTCCCACAGCGGCGCCACTTCCAGCAGGTAATGCGTCGGTGTGGTCCGGCTGAAGTCGGTCTTGAGGTAGTCCGGCGCGCAGGCCGGGTTCACGTACCGGTCTTCGCACTGCAACGGCAGCTGGTTTTCGTGGTGCACGATCAGCG